>NZ_JBHWUI010000050.1:0-50618 GCF_042737525.1 Kitasatospora sp. NPDC059973
CCTCCGAGGAGGTCCGCCACCGCCGTTCGCACGTCTCGCGCCGCTCGGCGCCGGGCGTCAGGGCGCCGCCGCGCCCTGCGGGGCACCACCCGTCGGACTGGGCGACATGGTCGGCTTGGTCGGCTTGGTGCTGCTGGGCGCGGGCCCGGTCGACGCGGTCGACGACGTCGGCTGCGGGGTGGTGCAGAGCCCCGGGATGAGGCAGGTGGGCGAGGATCCGCCACCGCCGTTGCCGCCACCGCCGGTCGGCGGCTGGGTCTTGGTCGGCGCCTGGGTCGGCACCGTGCCCGGGCAGTCCACGCCGGGCACACAGGCCGGCTGGGTGTTGGTGGGCTGCGTCGGCTGCTGCGCGCCCGGGTCCGGCGCGGTGGGCGCCGTGGTCTCGGTCATCGTCGGCGAGGACGAGGGCGAGGCCGTGCTCGGGGCCCCGGAGGAGTCCACCTGGGTGCCGACCGGCTGCGGCGTCGGGAAGTCCATCTTCTTCTCGTTGGCCAGGGCGGCCTTCATGTACCGGGTGAAGATGTCGGTCGGGGTGTCACCACCGTGCACCGAGTCCTTGCCGCCGGTGCCGTTGAGCGACAGGCGCTCGTGCTTGGTCGGGTCCTCGCGCCACATCGCGACGCTGGTGGCCAGCTGCGGGGTGTAGCCGACCCACCAGGCCGACTTGTTCTCGTCGGTGGTACCGGTCTTGCCGGCCACCGGGCGGCCCAGCGCGTTGCTCTTGGAGCCGGTACCGTTCTTCGCCACGTTCACCAGCACGTCGGTGACGTTGTCCGCGACGGCCGGCTCCAGCGCCTGCTTGAGCTCGGGCTTGCTGAAGCCCGGCCGCGCCGTGCCCTTCACCTCGACCTTGGTCACCGAGTACGGGTCGGCCTGCTTGCCGCTGGCCGCCAGGGTCGCGTACGCGTCGGCCATCCGGATCGGGCTCACGGTGGAGGTGCCGAGCGCGAAGGTCGGGGTCTTGGGGTCGGCGAAGCTCTCCTTGCGCACGCCCATCGCCTCGGCGATGTTGGCCACGTTCTGGCCGCCGACGTCCTGGTTGAGCTGGACGAACGGGACGTTGAAGGAGTTCTGCATGGCCGCCCGCAGCGAGACGTAGCCGCGCTTGCCGGCGTCCTCGTTCTTCTGCCGGTACGGCTTGCCGTCGTCACCGATCACCAGCGAGCCGTCCGGCTTGCGGATCTCGGACAGGTCGTCCGAGAGGTAGCGGCTGTCGGCGTTGATCCGCTTCGGCTGGCCCTTGTCGTCCTTCGCGGTCTGCACCCCGACCTGCATCGCGGCGGCCAGCACGAAGGGCTTGAAGGTCGAGCCGACCTGGACGCCCTTGGCGTCCGCGTTGTTGTCGAAGTGCTGGTTCTCCACGCCGTCGCCGCCGTATATGGCGACGATCGCACCGTCGCCGGGGCGGACGCTGGCCGCGCCGAACTGGACGAAGTTGTCCTTCTCGGGCCGCTTCTGGACGTTGAGCGTCTCGCCCTTGACGTCGTCCACGGCCTTCTTGAGGGCGTCGACCTTGTCCTTCTCGAAGGTCGTGTAGATCTTGTAGCCGCCCTTGTCGATCGACTGCTGGGTGATCGTCGGGTCCTTGGACATCATGAACTTGTTCGCGGTGTCGACCAGGTAGCTGATCTCGCCGTTCATGTTGGTCGGCGGCTTGCGCGGGATCGGCTCGGGGAACGCGGTGCACTTGGCCCGCTCCTCCGCCGTGGCGTTCTTGGTGGTGACCATCCGGTTCAGGATCCAGGTCCAGCGCTCCACGGCGCGGTCCTTGTTCGCCGGAATAGTGGGGTCGTACAGTGCGGCGCCCTTGAGCAGACCGGCCAGCATGGCGCTCTGGCAGATGTCGAGGTCCTTGGCGTCGATGCCGTAGTACGCCTGGGAGGCCGCCTGGATGCCGGTGGCCCCGCGGCCGAACCAGCTGACGTTCAGGTAGTCCCGCAGGATGTCGTTCTTCTCGGTCTCCTGATTGACCTTCAGGGTGATGAAGAACTCGCGCACCTTGCGGCTGAGCGTCTGGTCCTGGCTCAGGTAGGCGTTCTTGACGTACTGCTGGGTGATCGTCGAGGCGCCCTGGGTCTCGCCGCCGGTCGCCATGTTGTACACGGCGCGCATCATGCCCACGGGGTCGATGCCGCTGTCGGTGCGGAAGGTGGCGTTCTCCGCGGCGATGACGGCGTTCTGCACGTTGGGGCTGATGTCGGCGAGCTCGACGATCTGCCGGTTGGTCTCGCCCTTGCGGGCCATCTCCGAGCCGTCGGCCCAGTAGTAGATGTTGTTCTGGTCGTTCACCAGGTCGTGGATCTGCGGGACGGTGGTGGACGCGTAGGCGTACCAGACCCCGCCCACGCAGGTCGCGAAGAAGACCAGGAAGCCGGTGAGCCACTGCTTCCACGACGGCAGCCAGCGGCGGACACCCTGCTTGCCGAAGCGCGGGTAGTCGATGAACCGCTTCTTGCCGGGCTTGCCGGGCTTGCCACCGCGGTCATCCGCACCGGCCGCCGCCGCGCCGCCGGTGCGCTTGCCGCCCTTCTGGGCCGCCTTGCGCATCTCGGCCCGGGTCATCCGGGGCTGCTGCGCGGTCTCCCGGACACCCGCCGGGCGCCGGCGGCCGGGACCGTCCGGGCCGGGCCCGTCCTGTCCCGCGCCGCCCGGGCGGCCGTTGTCACCCGGGGGCTGCCCGCCACCGTCGGCAGACCTCCGCCGTCGTTCGCTCATGTTCCAGCTACTCCTCGCCAGGCGGTCGAGCCTGAAGGCAGGGTTCACGTCCGATGCCCGCAACCGCCCTAACCCCGGAGGTGGTCCTCGTGCACACGCGACAGCGTACGCAGCCGAGAACCGCACCTAATCGGGCATCAGGTACCAATGCCCGCAAAACGACGGCAGATCATTACATGCCCGTTGCCAAGCACACCTGCGCGTCGCCTTGTGATCACATTCACGCGTGCCCCCCTTGCTCGACCGGGGACCCAGGTTTACTGTTCTCGATATATCGAGCCGATACATCGGCACGGCATACCGCCGGAGACGGCGGGCCAGGATCCGGCCTGGAGGAAGGAGGACGACGGCATTGGGCAGGCGCTCAGGAGTGCTGGAGTTCGCCGTTCTCGGCCTGCTCCACGACGCCCCGATGCACGGGTACGAGCTGCGCAAGCGGCTCAACGTCCTGCTCGGAACGTTGCGCGCGTTCTCCTACGGAACGCTCTATCCGTGTCTGAAGAGCCTGGTGGCCCAGGGCTTCCTCGTGGAGGACAACCCGGACGACGAGTACGTCCCGGCCACCGCGCTCAACGGCAAGCGGTCCAAGATCGTCTACCGGCTCTCCCCCGAGGGCAAGGAGCGCTTCGAGGAGCTGCTGGCCGACTCCGGCCCCGACGCGTGGGAGGACGAGCACTTCGGCGTCCACTTCGCGTTCTTCGGCCAGACCGACCGGGCCGTGCGGATGCGCGTCCTGGAGGGTCGCCGCAGCCGGCTGGAGGAGCGTCTCGAACGGATGCGCAACTCGCTCGCCCGGGCCCGCGAGCGGTTCGACGACTACACCGTCGAGCTGCAGCGGCACGGCCTGGAGTCGGTGGAGCGCGAGGTCCGGTGGCTCAACGAGCTGATCGAGACCGAGCGGGCCAACCGCAGCGGCCGGACCGGACCGCTCACCGGCGGGCCGAGTACCGCAGGATCCGACAAGACTTCGGACGGCCGTGGCCAGGAGGCCGGATCCCCGGATCCGCCCGGGCCACCGTACGACCGCCCGGGGCGCTCCGACCAGGAGCGCTGACACCGCGTCCGCCCTGTGCCGCGCGGTAGGAGTGGGCGCCTCGCGCCCGTCAGGCATTCATCGAAAACGCAGGACGAGCGCCGCCGAGCACCGGCGGCCCTCATGAGATCACAGGGAGCAACCGGAATGGGTTCGGTTCGCGTAGCCATCGTGGGCGTGGGCAACTGCGCCGCGTCGCTGGTGCAGGGTGTCGAGTACTACAAGGACGCCGACCCGGCCGGCAAGGTCCCCGGCCTGATGCACGTCCAGTTCGGTGAGTACCACGTCCGTGACGTGGAGTTCGTCGCCGCCTTCGACGTCGACGCCAAGAAGGTCGGCTTCGACCTGGCCGACGCCATCGGCAGCAGCGAGAACAACACCATCAAGATCTGCGACGTGCCGCCGACCGGTGTCACCGTCCAGCGCGGCCACACCCTCGACGGCCTCGGTAAGTACTACCGGGAGACCATCGAGGAGTCCGACGAGGCCCCGGTCGACGTCGTCCAGGTCCTCAAGGACCAGCAGGTCGACGTTCTCGTCTGCTACCTGCCCGTCGGTTCGGAGCACGCGGCGAAGTTCTACGCCCAGTGCGCCATCGACGCCAAGGTCGCCTTCGTGAACGCCCTCCCGGTGTTCATCGCGGGCACCAAGGAGTGGGCGGACAAGTTCACCGAGGCCGGCGTGCCGATCGTCGGTGACGACATCAAGTCCCAGGTCGGCGCCACCATCACGCACCGCGTGATGGCCAAGCTGTTCGAGGACCGCGGTGTCGTGCTCGAGCGCACCATGCAGCTGAACGTCGGCGGCAACATGGACTTCAAGAACATGCTCGAGCGTGAGCGCCTGGAGTCCAAGAAGATCTCGAAGACGCAGGCCGTCACCTCGCAGATCCGGGACCGTGAGCTGGGCGCCAACAACGTCCACATCGGCCCGTCCGACTACGTGGCGTGGCTCGACGACCGCAAGTGGGCCTACGTCCGCCTTGAGGGTCGCGCGTTCGGCGACGTCCCGCTGAACCTCGAGTACAAGCTCGAGGTCTGGGACTCCCCGAACTCCGCGGGTGTCATCATCGACGCCGTGCGCGCCGCGAAGATCGCCAAGGACCGCGGCATCGGCGGCCCGATCCTCTCCGCGTCCTCGTACTTCATGAAGTCCCCGCCGGTCCAGTACTTCGACGACGAGGCGCGCGAGAACGTCGAGAAGTTCATCAAGGGCGAGGTCGAGCGCTGAGCTCGATGACGATCCCGATCGTCGGGCGCCCGGGTTCCGGGCGCTGAGCACAGGACACGCGCTGAACGGGTCCACGGTCCGCCGTGGGCCCGTTCACCGTTTTCCGGCGAATGTTTCACGTGAAACACGGACCGGTTCCATGGCAGTCTGGGCGGGTGGCGATCACGGACAACGGCAGCACCGACCAGACCGCGCACCGCGCCACGCTCCTCGGCCTGCTCCGCGGGCGAGATTTCCGCCGACTGCTGACCGCCCGGGTGCTCTCCCAGCTCTCCGACGGCGTCTTCCAGGTCTCACTCGCCGCCTACGTGGTGTTCTCCCCGGAGAAGCAGTCCTCCCCCGCCGACATCGCCTCGGTGCTGGCCGTGATGCTGCTGCCGTTCTCCGTGATCGGCCCGTTCGCCGGTGTGCTGCTGGACCGCTGGCGCCGCCGTCAGGTGCTGTTCTACGGCAACCTGGCCCGGTTCGGGCTCGGCCTGGTCACCGGCGGCCTGCTCCTGGCCGAGGCCCCGACCGCGCTGTTCTTCGCCTCCGCGCTGCTGGTCACCGCGCTCAACCGGTTCATCCTGGCGGGCCTGTCCGCGGCGCTGCCCCGGGTCGTCCCGCAGGACCAGCTGGTGACCGCCAACGCGCTCTCCCCCACCCTGGGCACGGTCGCCGCGGCCTCCGGCGGAGGCCTGGGCTTCCTGCTGCACCAGGTGCTGACCCCCGGGCCCAGGGCCGACGCGGCGCTGGTCACCGTCGCCGCGCTGCTCTACCTGTCGGCCGCGCTGGCGGCCCGCCGGATGGACCGGGACCTGCTGGGGCCCGAGCACCGCACCGACCGCCCGCCGCTGGGCCGGGCGCTGGTGCTGGCCGCCCGCGACCTGGGCGCGGCCGTCACCCATCTGGTCCGGGACTGCCGGCCCGCGGTGCACGCGCTCGCCGCCGTCACCGCGGCCCGGTTCTGCTACGGCGTGCTGATCGTCGTCCTGGTGATGCTCGCGCGCTACACCTTCAACGACCCGAGTGACAGCGCCGCCGGGCTGGTCACCCTGGGCCAGGCGGTCGGCCTCTCCGCCGCCGGCTTCTTCCTCGCCGCGGTGATCAGCCCGTGGTGCACCCGCCGGCTCGGGCTGGGCGGCTGGATGACGCTCTGCCTGGCCGCTCCGGTGGTCTTCGTGCCCGCGCTCGGCCTGGGCTTCTCCCTGGTGCCGTGCCTGATCGCGGCGCTGCTGCTCGGCGTGGTCACCCAGGGCACCAAGATCTGCGCCGACACCGTCGTCCAGGAGTCGGTCGAGGACGACTACCGCGGCCGCGTCTTCGCCATCTACGACGTGCTGTTCAACGTCGCCTTCGTGGCCGCCGCCGCGGTGACCGCGCTGGTGCTGCCGCTCTCCGGCCGCTCGGTCGGGGTGGTCGTGGGAGTCTCCCTGGTCTACGCGCTCGCCGCCGTGTTCTACCTGCGGGCGGCCCGGCGGACCGGACCGCTCCCCGGCGACCGGGTGTCCTGAGACCGCGCACCCTCGGAACCTGCCCCGTCCGGGCGAGTCGCTAAGGTACGTCAGATCTGTCGGAGCGACAGCACTCTGTCTCGGGGGAGAACCTGATGAGCACACCGCCAGGTCCATACGGACCGCCGCCCCAGTACGGCTATCCGCAGGCCTCCGGGCCGGGCGTTCCGCCCCAGGGCGGACCGCCGTACGGTGCTCCGCCTCCGCAGTACGGGCCGCCCCAGCCGGCGCCCGCCGGCTACGGACAGCCGCCGGCCTACGGCTACCCGGCCGCGCCGCCTCCCGCCCCGCCCGCCCCGGCCGCCCCCGGGTACGGGCAACCCCCGTACGGTCCGCCGCCCGGCGGCCAGGCCCCATACGGCCAGCAGCCGCCGTACGGGCAGCAGCCCCCGTACGGGCAACCGCCCGCCGAGCCGGCGCGCAAGACCGGGACCAAGGCCAAGCTGAAGGCCGGCGTCGCCGTGGTCGGCGGCGCCGCACTGGTCGTCGGCTACTTCGTCAGCGGCCCGAGCGTCAGCAGCGCCAAGGCCGGCGACTGCGTCAAGGCCAGTGGCTCGCGCAGCGTCGACATCGTCAAGTGCACCGACAGCAAAGCCAATTACAAGGTGCTGGCCACGTTCGACAGCACCGACACCAGCCGCTGCAGGCAGACCGTCGGAACGACCAGCACCGTCTCGGGCAAGAGCGGGCGGCGCTGGAACAAGAAGCGCTACGTGCTCTGCCTCGGTCCGCTGACCACCGGTGTGCCGCCGGTCAAGAAGTCCTGACCCCTTCTCCTCACCGCTCACCTTCCACGGGGGACCCCCTTTGTCCGTTCCACCTCCCCAGATGCCGTACGGCGCCCCGCCGCCGGCCGACGCCAACCCCTACGCGGCCGGCAATCCGTACGGCGCCCAGCCGCCGCCCCCGGCCCCGCCCGGCTACGGCTACCCCGCCGCGCCGCCGCCGGCCGCACCCGGGTACGGCGTGCCCGCACAGCCCGCACCGCCCGGTTACGGCTACCCGCAGCAGCAGGCCGGGTACGCCCAGCAGGCGCCCCAGGGCGGACCGGTCTGCCGGTTCTGCGGCGGCTTCCCCGCCGTGGAGACCACCGTCCGCGGGCACCAGGGCATCATCATCGTCATGCGGTTCCTGAAGCAGCCGGGGCCGTTCTGCCGCACCTGCGGCACCGCGGTGGTCCGCGACATGTCCGCCCGCACCCTGGTCCAGGGCTGGTGGGGCTACCTGTCCTCGATCATCACGCCGATCACCCTGCTGCGGAACCTGGCCGCGCACAACAAGATCAAGGACCTGCCGCCGCCCGCCCCCGGCACCCACGGCCCGCAGCTCGACCCGGGCGTCCCGCTGACCAAGCGGCCGCACATGCTGATGCTACTGCTGCCGATCCTCTCGATCACGTCGTTCGTCATCCTGATCACCACCGGCGCGCTGCTCGGGGCGAACCACCGCAGCGCCACGCCGTACCACCCGATCGTGCTGCCGCCGCCGGCCACGGTGTCCATGCCCCCGATGCCGTCCTTCTCGCTGCCGCCGATCCCGGAGATCACCACGCCGGGTGCGGCGAAGCCGTCCTCCCCGGCCGGGGCCTCCTCGGTGCCCAGCGACATCGACCGGGCCAAGGCCGGCGACTGCCTGCGCAACGAGAACGGGACGGGCGCCACCCACGACCCCAACCCGCGGATCACGATGCTCGCCTGCTCCGACTCGCGGGCCCAGTACAAGGTGCTGCGCAAGATCCTCGCCTCCAGCGACGACAAGGCGTGCGACAACGTGCCGAACTCGGACAGCAGCTACACCCGCGAGGCGTCCACCGCGGCGCTGAGCTACGTCCTCTGCCTCCAGGGGATCAACGGCTGACGGCCCACCGCCACGACGCGGGAGGGGTGGTCCGGGGAGTCCCCGGGCCACCCCTCCGGCGTGCCGCGCCCTGCTCAGCCCTGCTGGGCCGCCCACCAGGCGCGGAGGGCGGCGACCGCCTCCTCGTGCTCCAGCGGGCCGTGCTCCAGACGCAGTTCGAGCATGTGCTTGTACGCCTTGCCGACCTGCGGACCCGGCTTGAGGTCGAGCAGCTCCATGATCTGGTTGCCGTCCAGCGCGGGGCGGACGGCGTCCAGCTCCTCCTGGGCCTTCAGCTCGGTGATCCGCTCCTCCAGCCCGTCGTACGTCCGGGAGAGCGCCGCCGCCTTCTTCCGGTTGCGGGTGGTGCAGTCGGAGCGGGTCAGCTTGTGCAGGCGCTCCAGCAGCGGCCCGGCGTCGGTGACGTAGCGGCGCACCGCCGAGTCGGTCCACTCGCCGCCGCCGTAGCCGTGGAAGCGCAGGTGCAGCTCGACCAGGCGCGAGACGTCCTCGGTGAGCTCCTTGGAGTACTTGAGCTCACGCATCCGCTTGCGGGTCATCTTGGCGCCGACCACCTCGTGGTGGTGGAAGGAGACCCGGCCGTCGGACTCGAAGCGCCGGGTCCGCGGCTTGCCGATGTCGTGCAGCAGCGCGGCGAGGCGCAGCGTGAGGTCGGGGCCGTCCTGCTCCAGGTCGATGGCCTGCTCCAGGACGGTCAGCGAGTGCTCGTAGACGTCCTTGTGCCGGTGGTGCTCGTCCCGCTCCAGCTTCAGCGCCGGCAGCTCGGGCAGCACGTGGTCGGCCAGACCGGTGTCGACGAGCAGCCGCAGGCCCTTCACCGGGTGGGCGGCGACCAGCAGCTTGTTGAGCTCGGCCTGGACCCGCTCGGCGGAGACGATGGTGATCCGCTCGGCCATCGCGGTCATCGCGGCGACCACCTCGGGGGCCGGCTCGAAGTCCAGCTGGGCGGCGAAGCGGGCGGCCCGCATCATCCGCAGCGGGTCGTCGGAGAAGGACTCCTCCGGGGTGGCGGGGGTGCGCAGCACCCGGGCCTCCAGGTCGTCCAGACCGCGGTGCGGGTCGACGAAGCCGCGGCCGGGCAGGTCGACGGCCATCGCGTTGACGGTGAAGTCACGGCGGACGAGGTCCTGCTCGATGGTGTCGCCGTAGGTGACCTCGGGCTTGCGCGAGGTGCGGTCGTACGCCTCGGAGCGGTACGTGGTGATCTCGATCAGGAAGGAGCCCTGCGGGGTGTCCTTGCGGGCGCCGACGGTGCCGAAGGCGATGCCGACGTCCCAGACGGCGTCCGCCCAGCCCTTCACCAGCTTCAGGACCTCGTGCGGACGGGCGTCGGTGGTGAAGTCCAGGTCGTTGCCGAGGCGGCCGAGCAGCGCGTCCCGGACCGAGCCGCCGACCAGCGCGAGCCGGTGCCCGGCGGCCTGGAAGCGGCGGGCGATCTCGTCGGCGACCGGGGACACCCGGAGCAGTTCCTGCAGCCCCCGGGTCTGCGCCTCGCTCAGCCCTGGGACGGCCTGGGTGGCGATGCTGGAATGATGGGCGCCGGACTCGTGGGCGGTGGGCTCATTGGCAGTGGACACGGCTCACAAGGGTACGTGGCCCGGCGGCCCCGCTGCCCGCGCGTTTTCCGGTGCTCACCCCAAGGCCCGCAACACTGCACCACCCGCTGCATCGTTACCATGCCGGGTGGAGCGAGTCTCGGGCACCGGCGAGGAGCCGCGGTGCCGCGCGCCGGCACGGCCGACCGGACCGTCGGGCGGACGCGTTCCTCACCACCGATCCACCGATCCACCGATCCACTGATCCACTGATCCACGGCCGGTCCTCTCCGGCCGGCGGGACATCCGCAGCAGTACAGCATCAAGCAGCGAGCAATCGAGAACGGCGAGGGCGAAGCGCGTGGGCGAGCCGGCACGGCACTCGGGCCTGGAGGCGGACGGACACCCTGGGCGGGCCTGCGAACGCACCGGAGGCGGCGCCGACGGGCGGGGCCCGGGGCGCCGCCCGGCGCGTGCCGTCCGGCGGCTGGCGGCCGTCCTCGGCGCCGCGCTGGCGCTGCTCCCGGCCGTGCCGGCCGGAGCGACCGGGGCGTCGCCCGCCGGGGGCGGCCGTCCGGCGGCCGGGACGGCGGTCTCCGCCGAGTACCCGGTGGTGATGACCATCGACGGCGTGAACAAGCCGGTGGCCGTCCAGAACGGCACCGTGACGATCACCGGGCAGGTCACCAACGCCGGTCAGTCGGTGCTGAAGTCGGCCCACGCCGCGGTGCGCAAGCCCTGGCAGGGCCGGCCGCTGACCACCCGCAGCGATCTGACCGTGACCGCCGGGCGGACCAACCCGGTCGGCGCGGACGGCGTCGACCTGGACAGCCCCCAGTACGCGCTGAACGAGCTGGGCCCGGGCCAGAGCCAGCCGTTCACGCTGAGCGTCGCGGTGGCCGACCTCCAGCTGTCCGGCGGTGAGGGCGTCTACGAGCTCGCCGTGGACGTCTGGGGCTCGACCGGCGACAACCAGCACGACCGCCCGCTGGGCATCGCCCGCACCTTCCTGCCCTACACCCCGTCCACGGCCGAGGCGCAGCCCTCCAAGCTCACCACCGTCTGGCCGCTGGTCCACGCCCCGGTGCTGGCCGCGCAGACGATGTCCGACAACGACCAGAGCATCCCGGTGCTGCGCGACGACAGCCTGGCGGCGGAGTTCGCGCCGGGCGGCCGGCTCTACGAGCTGGTGGAGACCGGCGCCACGCTGCCGAACCTGACCTGGGTGGTCGACCCGGACCTGCTGGACACCGCGTTCGCGATGACCAAGCAGTACCGGGTGCAGAAGCCCGGCACGGAGAAGAAGGCGGCGAAGGAGGACAACACCGTCGCGGGCAGCGGCTCGGCGGCCGCCACGGCCTGGCTGGAGAAGCTGCGGGCCGCCGTGGCGAAGGCGGGCAGCCAGGTGGTGTCGCTGCCGTACGCCGATCCGGACCTCGCCTCGATCGCGCACAACGCCGCCGAGCTCCCGGGGGTGGACGCCGCGCTCGGCAAGGCCGCCACGGCGGGCCGGCTGACCGTCGAGGGCCGGCTGGCGGTGGACACCCGCTCGGACGTGGCCTGGCCCTACCAGGGCTACCTGGACCAGCAGATCGCGGCGATGGCCCAGCGCACCGGCAGTTCCCTGGTGCTGGTCAACGGCGCGAGCCTGCCGGAGCCGGACGCGTTGAAGTACACCCCGACCGCCGTGCGCCCGATCGGCGGCGGACAGAACGCGGTGGTGGCCGACGAGACCGTCTCCGCGCTGTTCGACCGGGACCTGAACACGCCGCAGGAGCAGACCCTGGCGGTCCAGCGCTTCCTCGCCGAGACCTTCGTGATCTCCCGGCAGGAGCCGCAGAACCCGCGCGGTCTGCTGGTGATGCCGCCGCGCGACCTGACCGCCGGCACCGCCAAGGCGCTCGCCACCGCCGTGCTGGCGGCGCAGGCCGGCAGGTGGGTGGACCCGGTCAAGCTGGACACGCTCGCCCAGGCCGCGGCCGATCCGAAGGCCAACACCGCCGTCCCGGCGGCCACCGACTACCCGTCGCAGGCCCGGGCCTCGGAGCTGCCGTCCTCGGCGCTGACCGACACCATCAGGATCCAGAGCGATCTGGACACCCTGATGCGCGTGCTCACCCTGCCCCAGCGGGTGCGCGGCCCGTTCAGCGCCGCGATGGTCCGCTCGATGTCGACCGAGTGGCGGGCACAGGCGCCGGAGGGCTCCGTCTACCGGGACGGCGTGGCGGGCTACCTCAGCGAGCTGACCAAGGCGGTGTACGTCCCGAAGAAGAACGTCATCACCTTCGCCGGTGACACCGGGGTGCTCCAGGTCAGCGTGCGCAACGACCTCACCCAGCCGGTCACCAACCTCAAGCTGGTGCTGCTCCCGGGCCAGGCCAACCGGCTCAAGATCCGGCCCGCCGAGGAGCTGGTGCTGCCCGCTTCGCAGAGCGTCACCCTGCGGTTCCCGGCCGAGGCCCAGAACAACGGGCCGGTGTCCGTGACCGCCCAGCTCTGGACCACCGGGCCGAACCCGCAGAAGTACGGCGAGGCGCAGGTCTTCACCGTGGAGGTCACCTCGGTGACCAACGGGGTGCTGTACGTCTTCGGCGGCGGTCTGGTGCTGCTCCTGCTGGCGGCCCTGCGGTTCTTCCGCCAGCGCAAGCGCCGTGCGGAGGACGACGGCGACGAGCCGTACGGCGACGCGCCGCTGGACGACCAGCCGCTCGACGACGCCCCGGCGGCCGGCGACGGGGCGGCCGACCGGCCGGCCCGGCCCGAGGGGGCGGCGGACCGGACGGAGCCCGCGGCGGCGGACGGGGACGGCCCGCAGGGGCCGGAGCGTGGAGGAGCCGCGCAGACACCGCGCGGCAGCACCGCAGATGGCCGGGATCGGACCACCAGTGATGAGAAGGTTGGTCCTTGACACCGCCGATACCCGCCCGTTTTCTCCGGGGCGGCCTCCCCCACGACATCGAAGAGGTGACATGACCGGGCGCAGCGAGGAGCGGCCGCCGGGCCGCGGTGAGGGCCGGCCGGGTGCCGAGTCGCCGTCCGGCGACTGGTACGTGGCCGACACCTACGCCCAGGACCCGTACGCGGCCGACGCGTACCAGGGTCCCCAGGACGGCCAGGACCCGTACGGTCTGCGGGCCGCCCGGCCGGCCGAGCCGCAGCCGCCGGTCGCCGCGTACGACGTGCCGCCGCAGTTGCCGCCGCAGAACGGCGGCTACCCGACGCCGGTCCCCCCGGCGACGTTCGCCCCGCCCGTCCCGCCGGTGCAGCCCGGCTGGGACACCCCGGTGCAGCAGGGCGCGCCCCACCAGGGCGCGGCCGAGCAGCCGGTGGCGGCCTGGCAGCAGGGCGCGCCCCACTGGGAGCAGCCGGCCCCGGGCGGCGGCCAGTGGGGCGGCCAGGAGCAGCCGCACCAGCAGCAGTGGCAGCCCGGCCCGGCGCATTCGGCCTGGGACTCCGAGAGCACCGAGTACGTGGGGGTGGACGACCTGTTCGGCGGCCGGTCCGCCGAGGCCGCGGCCCGCCCGCCGGCCCAGCAGCCGCCGGCTCCGCAGCCGCCGGCTCCCCCGATGACGGCCCAGCCGCCGGTCGGACCGGCGCCGTTCCCGTCCTCCGCGCCGTTCCCCCCGGCCGACGCGTACCACGGGAACCCGGGCCACCCCGGTCCGCAGGGCTACCGCAACGGTCCGGAGGGGCAGCGCCCGTTCGTGCCGCCGATCGAGTTCGACCCGCCGCTCTCCGAGGAGGAGGCCACCATGCAGGTGGCGGCGGTCCAGCTGCCGCCCGCGGTGGAGCCGCTGGAGGAGCTGGCCGCCGAGGCGCCCGCCGCACCGGCCCCCGCCACCGGCGGCGGCAAGGTGTCGAGCCTGCTGAACTCCAGCGCCATCATGGCGGCCGGCACGCTCGTCTCCCGCGGCACCGGCTTCCTGCGCACCATGGTGATCGCCGCCGCGATCGGCCTGGGCGTGATGGGTGACTCCTACAACGCGGCGAACACCCTGCCCACCCTGCTCTACATCCTGATCGGCGGCGGCGCCCTGAACGCCGTCTTCGTGCCGCAGCTGGTCCGCAGCATGAAGAACGACGCGGACGGCGGCACGGCCTACGCGAACCGGCTGCTCACCCTGGTGATGGTGGGCCTGGCCGGGGTGACCTTCGTGGCCGTGCTGGGCGCTCCGCTGCTGGTGCAGCTGATCGCGCACCCGCTGATGGGCAACGCCGCCAGCGCCGACACCACGGTGGCCCTGGCCCGGTACTGCCTGCCGACCATCTTCTTCATGGGCGTCCACGTGGTGATGGGGCAGATCCTCAACGCCCGCGGCCGCTTCGGCGCGATGATGTGGACCCCGGTCCTGAACAACATCGTGGTGATCTTCACCTTCTCCGCCTACCTCTGGGTCTACGGCGGCGCCGGCACCACCCAGGTCAGCCCGGAGACGATCTCCCCCGAGGGCGTCCGGCTGCTCGGGATCGGCACCCTGGTCGGCCTCGCCGTCCAGGCGCTGTCGATGGTCCCGTACCTGCGGGCGGCCGGCTTCCACTACCGGCCGCGCTTCGACTGGCGCGGCCACGGCCTGGGCAAGGCCGCCCGGCTGGCCAAGTGGACCTTCTTCTTCGTGCTGGCCAACCAGGCCGGCTACCTGGTCATCACCCAGCTCGCCACCTCGGCCGGGGACTCCGCCGCGAAGGGCGGCCACGGCGGTGTGGGTCTCGTCGCCTTCTCCAACGCCCTGCTGATCTGGCAGCTGCCGCAGGCCGTCATCGTCGTCTCGATCATGAGCGCGGTGCTCCCCCGGCTCTCCCGGGCCGCCGCCGACGAGGACGCCGGCGCGGTGCGCGACGACCTCTCGCACGGGCTGCGCAGCACCGCGGTGGCGGTCGTCCCGGCCGCGTTCCTGTTCCTCTCGCTCGGCCCGGCGATCGGCCGCGCGATCTACGCGGTGGGCGGCAACGACGTCGCCCTGGACAACGCCACCAACGTCGGTCTGATGCTCTCCGCCTTCGCCCTGGGCCTGATCCCGTACTCGGCGCAGTACGTGATGCTGCGCGGCTTCTACGCGTACGAGGACACCCGGACGCCGTTCTCCAACACCGTCTGGGTGGCGGCCTGCCAGGCCGTGTTCTCCCTGGTCTGCTGGATCGTCCTGCCGTCCGAGTGGGTCGTGACGGGCATGGCGTTCGGGTACGGTCTCGCGTACGCCGTCGGAGTGGCGGTGGCGGTGCCCAAGCTGAAGAAGAAGATCGGCGGCCTGGACACCAAGCGGATCGGCAAGACCTACACCCGGCTGATCACCGCCTGTGTGCCGGCCACCCTGGTCGGGCTGGGCGTCAGCCTGGCGGTCCAGCAGGTCATCGACGGCTGGACCGGCAGTGTGCTGACCATCGTCCTGGCCGGCGGCGTCCAGCTGGCCGTCTTCGTGCTGATCGCGAAGAAGCTGCGGATCGAGGAGCTGAACGCCATGCTGGGCATGGTGCGCGGCCGACTGGGTCGCTGACCCTTCGTACCAACCGGTCCGTCCGGGCGGCGCCCTGACCCGGCGTCAACCGGACGGACCGGAATCTCCGCCCCCACGGGCGGGTGCTGGGCCGCCGTCGGTGTCCGGGATCGCCCGGGACCGAGCCGGCGGCCCAGTGTCGGATCTGCACCACATCTCTCCACCGGCACGCAACCGCGGGTACCTTTCAGCGGTCGTACTCGGTGGAGAAGAGTGGGCACAATTGTCCTGGAGCACAGGGCCTCGGCCCGAGCGCTCCAGCGACTCTCTCAGGCCGGGGCGACACAAGGGGAGGCAGGACCACGGTGGCTGATGGCACCAAGGCGGTCGTCGACACGTCAGCAGCTGACGGGGCGGCGGACGAAGCCGCACTGGCCGCGGCGATCGACGAGCTCGCCGAGACGGCCCCGTCCACCACGTCCGGCGAGGACGCCGAGGACGCCGACGAGGACCGGGCGAAGCCCGCGCGCCCCGCCGGCGAGGAGACCTCGGAGATCACCGCGCCGCTCTCCGCCGACGAGATCCGGGCCGAGCTCGCCGCCCGCGAGGCCGCGCCCAAGCCGGCCGCGGCGCCCGCCGGCCGGCCCTCCGGGCGCCCCCCGCAGGACCCGCAGCCGACCCACGACCCCCGTGACACCGCCACCCTCCCGCGGACCCTGCCCGCCCCGCTGAGGCACAGCGGCGACAAGGTCGGCCACCGGTACCGGCTGGAGGAGTGCATCTCCCACACCGAGACCTTCAGCAGCTGGCGGGCGGTCGACGAGAAGCTGCGCCGGGCCGTCGGCGTCCACCTGATGGCCTCCGGTCACCAGCGCGCCCGGGCGGTGCTGGCGGCCGCCAAGTCGGCCGCGCTGCTCGGCGACCCGCGCTTCGTCCAGGTCCTGGACGCCGTCCAGGAGGGCGAGCTGGTCTACGTCGTGCGGGAGTGGCTGCCGCACGCCTCCGACCTCGCCAAGCTGCTCGTCACCGGCCCGATGGAGCCGCACGAGGCCTACCAGATGGTCCGCCAGGTCACCGACGCGGTGGCCGCCGCCCACCGGCGCGGCCAGGCGCATCTGCGGCTCACCCCGCGCTGCGTGCTGCGCACCGACAGCGGCCAGTACCGGATCAACGGCATCGCCGTCGACGCCGCCCTGCGCGGTCTGCCCGCCGAGGGCGCCGACGAGGACGCCGAGCGCACCGACACCCGTGCCATCGGCGCCCTGCTGTTCGCCGCGCTCACCCACCGCTGGCCGTTCCCGGAGGACCGCTACGACCTCCAGGGCCTGCCGAAGGACCTCCGCGACGTCCCGCCGGACCAGGTCCGGGCCGGCGTCCACAAGGGCCTGTCCGAGCTGGCCGCGCGCGCCCTGTTCGACCAGCCGCCGCACCACGCGGAGCCGATCACCACCCCGGAGGAGCTGGCCAGGGCGATCGCGCTGATGCCGCGGATCCGCCCGCCCGAGCCGGAGCTGCCCGCCTTCACCCCGCCGCCCCGGCACACCACCCACGCGCTGCCCACCGCGCCCAACCCGACCCGGGTGGTGGCCGCCCCCGGCGCCGGACCGGCGCCCGCCCCGGCCCGTCAGGCCCCGGTCCGGCGCACCCGCCGCCGGCTGCGCCGGGCGCTCAAGGTGACGGCCTGGACGGTGGCCCTCGGCGCGATCGGCGTCGCCTCCTGGCAGCTGGTGGACCACCTGCGCAACCCCGGGACGTCGGTGGCCGCCGCCGACCCCTCGCCCTCCGGGACGTCGCCGACCGCGCACACCGCCCCGCACCCGCCGGTGCCGATCCAGATCAAGGACGCCCAGGCGTTCAGCCCCTCGGGCGAGAACAAGTACTCCCCGGCCAAGGCCTTCGACGGCGACGCCGGCACGTCCTGGGTCAGCTCCTGGTACAACGACCAGCTGGGCCCCAAGCCCGCCCTCCGGGACGGCATCGGCCTGCTGCTCGACCTCGGTTCCCCGCAGGCCGTCAGCTCGGTCAGCGCGCAGTTCGTCGGCAGCACCACGGCGGAGTTGCGGATCCCCGGCCCGCAGGCGGCCGGCGACCCGGCCAGGGCGCAGCCGGGCGACTTCACGGCGGTCGGCAAGCAGAGCGGCACCACGCTCGACTACGCCCTGGAGAAACCGGTCACCACCCGCTACCTCTTGCTCTGGATGACCAGCCTGCCGAAGGATACGGACGGCAAGTACAAGGCCTACGTCTCCGAAGTCAAGGTCTCCGGCTGACCGGAGCCCGACCGGGCGGGCACGGCAGGACGCCGCGCCCGGCCCGACGGGGGCGGGGCGGCAGGACACGGAACGGGCGAGGGGTGGCAGTGGCGGACGGGGCCGACCGGACGGACGACGACGCGGCGCTGCTCGCCCGGCACGTCGCCGGCGACCGGGCCGCCTTCGGCCTGCTGGTCGACCGCCACCGCGACCGGCTCTGGGCGGTCGCCCTGCGCACCCTGGGCGACCGCGAGGAGGCCGCCGACGCCCTCCAGGACGCGCTGGTCTCCGCCTTCCGCGCCGCCCACACCTTCCAGGGCCGCTCGGCCGTCACCACCTGGCTGCACCGGATCGTCGTCAACGCCTGCCTGGACCGCGCCCGGCGCACCGCCGCGCGGCGCACCAAGCCGCTCGACGACGACCCGCAACGCCTCGACGCCATGGTCGGCTCCGCCGAACCGGCCGACTCCCCGGTGGTCCGCGCCGAGCTGCACCGGGAGGTGGCGGCGGCGCTCGGCGAGCTGGCGCCCGAGCAGCGGGCCGCGCTGGTCCTGGTCGACATGCAGGGCTACCCGGTCGCCGAGGCGGCCGAGCTGCTGGGCGTGCCGGTCGGCACGGTGAAGAGCCGCTGCGCCCGCGGCCGGGCCCGGCTGCTGCCCCTGGTGCGGCACCTGCGCGAGGGCCGCGGCGCCGATGCTCCACCCGCAGCCGATGTTTCACGTGAAACAGGGCCCTCGGGAGCAGCCTCCCCGGACGGCGCCGGGCCGTCGGGAACCGCCCCGGGCGGCCGCGCCGCGCCCCCGGGGAACCCGTCCGGGGCCAGGACCGTCAGAGGAACGGGCCCCGACACCGGTCGGCCCGTTCTGGAAGGAGACGCGAGCACGCGATGACGGCCCCCCTCTCCTCCCCCGACCCCGTCGGAGCGCACCCCTCCGTCGACGAGCTCGCCGACCTCGCCGAGGAACTGGTCGAGCCCGCGGCCGCCGAGGCGCTGCGGACCCACCTGGCCGGCTGCGCCGACTGCCGCGAGACCGCCGAGGCGCTCGCCGAGCTCGCCACCCTGCTGGCGGGGGCACCGGCCCCGGTGATGCCCGCCGACATCGCGGCGCGGCTGGACGCGGCCCTCGCGGCCGCGGCGGCCGACGCCGACCCGGCCGACCCCGGTACGCCCCGCACCACGGCTCCCGACGGCCCCCACACGGGCACCGGGGCCCCCTCCCGGTCCGTGGACCAGGCCGCCGCCCCGCGCCCTGCCACAGCCCCCCTCGGGCCGCCCCGGCGGCCGGCCACGGCGAACTCCGCCACCGGTCCGGGCCGCCACCGCCCACGCCGCCGACGGGCCGCGGTCCTGCTCGGCGCCGCGGCCGCGCTGCTCGCGGTCGGCCTCGGCAGCTCGCTGCTGCTGCGGCCGGCCGAGCGGCAGACGGCGGACACCGCCTCCGCCCGGGCCGCCGCGACGGCTCCCTCGGCCGGCCCCAAGGCGCAGCTCTCGACCGGCGGCACCGCGTACCAGGACGACCGGCTCGCGGCCCAGGTGCAGCAGCTGCTCGCCCGTACCGGCGCGACCCCCGACGGCCGGGCCGAGACGTCCGGGTCCGCCGCGCCACCGGCCGACGGCGGACCGGGGCTGGGCCCGGGCGCGACCCGCAAGCCCTCCGCCTCGTCCGCGCCGGCACCCACCGACGGCGGACCGGGCCTCGGCCAGGGCGGTAGCGCCCCGGCCTGCCCGGCCCCCGCCGACGGACCGCTGCTGGCCTCCGAGCGCGGCAGCTACGCCGGTGACCCGGCCGAGCTACTGGTGTACGGGGTGCCGGGCAGGGCCGACCGGGTCGACGTCTACCTCCGCGCGCCGGACTGCGGCCCGGTGCTGCTGCACCGCACCATCCCGGCCCCCTGACCGGCGCGCCGCGGCAGGACCGCCGAAAAGGCGCACCCATGGGCCGCGGGCGTGCTGGGAGACCGGCCCCGGCCGCCCGCCGCGCCCGCACCGTTCCCGTGCGATCCACGCCGGGTGCGGCCCGGCACTCCCACACTGCGGGCGCCTGGTGCCGATCGGCCTGGGAATGCGAGAGACTGGTCAGTCGTTGTCCCGGGCGGCGGAGCAGGACCGCCCTCCCCGCCCTAGCGCGGGTCGCGATGCGAACCAGGAGATGCAGTGAGCGACGTCCGTAACGTGATCATCATCGGTTCCGGCCCGGCCGGCTACACGGCTGCGCTCTACACCGCCCGTGCCGCCCTCAAGCCCCTCGTCTTCGAGGGCGCCGTCACCGCCGGTGGCGCGCTGATGAACACCACCGAGGTCGAGAACTTCCCCGGCTTCCGGGACGGCATCATGGGCCCCGAGCTGATGGACAACATGCGCGCCCAGGCCGAGCGCTTCGGCGCCGAGCTGATCCCGGACGACATCGTGGCCGTCGACCTCACGGGCGACATCAAGACCGTGACGGACTCCGAGGGCAACGTCCACCGGGCCCGCGCCGTGATCGTCACCACCGGTTCGCAGCACCGCAAGCTCGACCTGCCGAACGAGGACAAGCTCTCCGGTCGCGGCGTCTCGTGGTGCGCCACCTGCGACGGCTTCTTCTTCCGCGACCAGGACATCGCCGTGGTCGGCGGCGGTGACACCGCCCTGGAGGAGGCCACCTTCCTCTCCCGCTTCGCCCGCAGCGTCACGATCATCCACCGCCGGGACACCCTGCGCGCCTCCAAGGCGATGCAGGAGCGCGCCTTCGCCGACGAGAAGATCCGCTTCGAGTGGGACAGCGCGGTCGAGGCGATCCACGGCGACCCGAAGCTGAGCGGCGTCACCCTGCGGGACACCACCACCGGCGAGACCCGCGAGCTGGCCGTCACCGGTCTGTTCATCGCCATCGGCCACGACCCGCGCACCGACCTCTTCAAGGGTCAGCTGGAGCTGGACGCCGAGGGCTACCTGAAGGTCGAGGCCCCCTCGACCCGGACCAACATCCCGGGCGTCTTCGGTGCCGGCGACGTCGTCGACCACACCTACCGCCAGGCCATCACCGCCTCCGGCACCGGCTGCTCCGCCGCGCTGGACGCCGAGCGCTACCTGGCCTCGCTCGCCGACCTGGAGGCCGCGGCCGCCACCGTGGCGGTCTGAGCCCCCCACCGACCCACCCCGGGTGGGGGCGTTCCACGTGGAACACCCCCACCCCGCCGGGCAGAAACAGAACGGGCCCGCCCGTTGTTCTCCTGGCAGCACCCCCTCCGCACCACCCCGAGGAGTTCCCGTGGCCGGCGCCACCACTACCGTCACCGATGCGACGTTCAAGGCCGACGTCCTGGACAGCGACAAGCCCGTCCTGGTCGACTTCTGGGCCACCTGGTGCGGCCCGTGCCGCCAGGTCGCCCCGATCCTGGACGAGATCGCGGCTGAGCACTCCGACAAGCTGACCATCGCCAAGCTCGACGTCGATGCGAACCAGCAGACGGCCGCCCAGTACAACGTCATCTCGATCCCGACGCTGATCGTCTACAAGGGCGGCGAGCCGGTGAAATCCATCACCGGTGCCCGTCCGAAGGCCGCGCTGCTGCGCGAGCTGGCCGACTTCCTCTAGGCCGTCGGCCCAGGGCCCCCGGGCCCGGTTCCGGCCGACACAGCGCGATGGCGGCGCCCCCCACCCCAGGGGCGCCGCCATCGTCGTTCCGGCTGCCCGGTTCCCCCGGACGGCGCGGCTCAGAACGGTCGCAGCGCGGGCTCCTTCCGGCCTCCGCCCAGCAGCCGCTCCAGCGCGCCCTCGACGTCACCGCGCCAGGACAGCGTGGTGCGTGCCTCCAGCCGCAGCCGCGGGTAGCGGTGGTGCGGCCGGATCGTCTTGAAGCCGACCGCCAGCAGATGATCGGCCGGCAGGACACAGCTCGGCGACTGCCGGCCGACCGCGCCGAAGGCCTCGATCGCCCGGACCCCGCGCCCCATCAGGTCCTTGGCCACCGTCTGCACCAGCACCCGGCCGAGCCCCTGCCGCTGGTAGCCCGGGAGCACGCGGCTGATCATCAGCTGAACGGCGTCCGGCGAGACCGGACTGGTCGGGAAGGACTGCGACCGCGGCACGTACGCCGGCGGGGCGTAGAGCACGAAACCGGCGGGGTCGTCGTCCACGTAGACGACCCGGCCGCAGGAACCCCACTCCAGCAGCACCGCGGAGATCCAGCCCTCCTTCTCGGCCTCCGACTTCCCGGATTCGACGGCCGCCCGGCCGGTGACCGGATCCAGCTCCCAGAACACGCAGGAGCGACAGGTCGTCGGCAGGTCCTTGAGGTTGTCCAGCGTCAGCGGAACGATCCGGCGTCCCATGCCCCGCACCTCCTCGTCCACTCCACAGTCGAACATTCCCCCTGAACGCCGATGGGTGCATGTTTCACGTGAAACAGCCGCTCACGTGGAACATGCACCCGTCGAGATCCGTGGTCGGCCCCGGCTCAGCCCTGCGACAGCCGCAGCCCGTCCTCACCCGGCGCCAGGCTGTCCAGGATCCGGTTGAGGTCCTCCACCGAGCCGAACTCCAGGACGACCTTGCCCTTGCCCAGCTTGCCGCCGCGCTGCGAGACCTCCACCTTGACCCGGGTGTCGAAGCGGTCCGAGAGCCGGCTCGCCAGGTCGTTGAAGGCCGGCGAGAGCAGCTTGCCCGCCTGCGGTCCGACCGAGCGCTTGGGCTTCGGCTCCTGGCCGCTCATCAGCATGACGAGCTCCTCGGTGGTCCGCACCGAGAGCCCCTCCGCGATGATCCGTTTGGCCAGCTCCTCCTGGCCCTCGGCGTCCGGCACCCCGAGCACCGCCCGGGCGTGCCCGGCGGTCAGCGTCCCGGCCGCCACCCGCCGCTGCACACCCGGCGAGAGCTTCAGCAGCCGCAGGGTGTTGGAGACGTGCGAGCGCGAGCGGCCGATCCGGTCCGCCAGCTCGTCGTGCGTGCAGGAGAAGTCCCGCAGCAGCTGGTCGTAGGCGGCCGCCTCCTCCAGCGCGTTGAGCTCCGCCCGGTGGAGGTTCTCCAGCAGGGCGTCCAGCAGCAGCTTGTCGTCCTCGGTCGCCCGGACGATCGCCGGGATCTGCTCCAGGCCCGCCTCCCGGGAGGCCCGCCAGCGCCGCTCGCCCATGATGAGCTCGAAGCGCTCGGGCGCGACCTGGCGCACCACCACCGGCTGGAGCAGGCCCACCTCCTTGATGGAGGCGACCAGCTCGGCCAGCTTGTCCTCGTCGAAGACCTCGCGCGGCTGACGCGGGTTCGGCGTGATCGAGTCCAGCGGCAGCTCGGCGAACCGGGCGCCGGGCACCTGTGCCAGCTCCGGTGCGGCGGCCGCCTGCTCCCGCTGGGCCTGCTCCCGCAGGCTCTCGGCGGCCGCCTTGGCCGCCAGCGTTCCGCGCCCGGTCGGCAGCAGCGGCACCGCGCCCGGCGAGACCGCCCCGGGGGACACCACCGTGGCCGCCGAGGCCTGCGTCGCCGCGCCGTCGGCCGCCGGTGCGGCGGGTCCGATCAGCGCTCCGAGCCCTCGTCCCAGACCCCTGCGACCACTCACCGATTGCCCTCCGTCGTGCCGTGCTGTGCCATCGGGGCGTGCTGCCCCGGCTCGCTGCCCTGCTGCTGACCCGCCCGCTGCTGACCGACCAGCGTGCCACCGGTACCGATACCCGACGCCCGCATCGCCAGCTCGCGGGCGGCCTCCAGGTAGGAGAGCGCGCCGGTCGAACCCGGGTCGTAGGTGATCACCGTCTGACCGTAGCTGGGCGCCTCGGAGATCCGGACCGAGCGCGGGATCGCGGTCTGCAGCACCTCCTGCTGGAAGTGCGTCCGGACCTCCTCGGCCACCTGGGCGGCCAGCCTGGTCCGGGCGTCGTACATGGTGAGCAGGATGGTGGAGACGTGCAGCGTGGGGTTGAGGTGCGCGCGAACCAGCTCGACGTTGCGCAGCAGCTGGCCGAGGCCCTCCAGCGCGTAGTACTCGCACTGGATCGGGATCAGCACCTCCTGGCTGGCCACCAGCGCGTTGACCGTCAGCAGGCCGAGCGAGGGCGGGCAGTCGATCAGGATGTAGTCCAGCGGCTGCTCGTAGGCGGCGATGGCGCGCTGCAGCCGGCTCTCCCGGGCGACCAGCGAGACCAGTTCGATCTCCGCGCCGGCCAGGTCGATGGTGGCGGGGACGCAGAAGAGCCCCTCGACGTCCACCACCGGCTGCACCACGTCGGCCAGCGGCTTGCCCTCCACCAGCACGTCGTAGATCGACGGCACCTCGGCGTGGTGGTCGATGCCGAGCGCCGTGGAGGCGTTGCCCTGCGGATCGAGGTCCACCACCAGCACGCGCAGTCCGTGCATCGCGAGCGAGGCCGCCATGTTGACGGTGCTGGTGGTCTTGCCCACCCCGCCCTTCTGGTTGGCCACCACGATCACCCGGGTCGCGACAGGTCGGGGAAGACCCTCGCCCGCTCGGCCGATCGCCTGTACCGCAGCCTGGGCAGCCCGTGCGATGGGCGTGTCATCGATCTGGTCGATGGTCTCCGAGTCCTGCATGGGGGTCAGTGTTTCACGTGAAACCGGAGCGGCAACAGTCGCCGCCCGGCTGCGACTGAGGATTCCGGAAAGCAGGGAGCGACGTTTCACGTGAAACACCATGCCCGCAATGTCGGAATTCTGACGGTGCGACACTCCGGTGGCCGGGAGTCACCCGGTCGGCCGCCCGCCGGTCGCTCCGGCGTCACCGGGCCCGCCGCCGGCTCCTTCGGCGCGGGCCCGGGTGCCGGGGACGACGACCGCGCGCGGCCGGAACGCCGAACGGGCGGGTGGTCCGAAGACCACCCGCCCGTTCCCGATCCCGCCCGCTCAGCGGCTGCGGCGCCGTCCGCCCCGGCTCCGCTCACCGGTGCGCGGGGCACCGGCGTTGCGCCCGGCCCGGGCCGCCCGGGCCCGCCGGGTCGCCGCCTTGACCCCGCCGGGGCTCTCCCCCGCCTTCACCTGGATCACCCGGGTCGAGGTCTCCAGCGTGCCCTCGCCCACCGAGATGACCGTCCACTCGACCGCGCCCAGCTTGGCCAGCCCGGCCCGCGAGTCGGCCAGCTCCTGCTCGGCGCTGTCCCCCTTGAGCGCCAGCATCTGGCCGTGCGGGCGCAGCAGCGGCATGCCCCAGCCGGCGAGCCGGTCCAGCGGTGCCACCGCCCGGGCGGTCACCACGTCCACCGCGAGCTTGCCGACCATCTCCTCGGCCCGCCCGCGCAGCACGGTGACGTTCTCCAGGCCGAGCTCACGGACCACCTCCTCCAGGAAGGTGGTGCGGCGCAGCAGCGGCTCCAGCAGCGTCACCGAGACGTCCGGGCGCGCCAGCGCGACGGGGATGCCGGGCAGCCCGGCCCCGGAGCCGACGTCGCACAGGGTCGACCCGGGCGGCAGCAGCTCGGCGAGCACCGCGCAGTTCAGCACGTGGCGGTCCCAGAGCCGGGGCACCTCGCGAGGGCCGATCAGCCCGCGCTGGACTCCCGCGGTGGCCAGCAGCTCGGTGTAGCGGACCGCCGCCTCGTAGCGGTCACCGAAGACCTCCCGAGCCACGGCCGGGGCGGCGGCCAGCCCCTCGGCCGCCGCGCCTTCGGCGCCCGGGCCCTCAGCGGCCGAACTACCGGCACCCGCCGCCGGATCCCCGGCTGCCGCGCTCTCCGTGTCCATCTCGACCTCTCCGCTCCCCGGATCCACCGACCCGCTCTCCGCACTGTTTCACGTGAAACATCTTTCGCCGGGCCACGCCCCGCGAAGGGACGACGACCCCGCCCGCACGAGGCGGACGGGGTCGAGTCCTCTGAAGGTCACCGGTCGCCGAAGCGGCCGGTCATCGACTTCCCCGGTGTCAGGCCGGCAACACGACCACGCACCGCTGGGGCTCTTCGCCCTCCGACTCACTGCGCAGACCGGCCGCGGCGACGGCGTCGTGCACGACCTTGCGCTCGAAGGGCGTCATGGCCCGCAGCTTGACCTGCTCCCCCGAGCTCTTGACCTGCTCCGCGGCCTGGGCCCCGAGCTCGGCCAGCTCGGTGCGCTTGCGGGCGCGGAAGCCGGCAATGTCCAGCATGAGGCGGCTGCGCTCGCCGGTCTCCCGGTGGACAGCCAACCGGGTCAGCTCCTGCAGGGCCTCCAGCACCTCGCCGTCCTGGCCGACCAGGCGCTGCAGGGCGCGGTCATTGCCGTCGCCGACGATGGACACCAGGGCGCGGTCGCCCTCGACGTCCATGTCGATGTCCCCATCGAGGTCGGCGATGTCGAGCAGACCCTCCAGGTAGTCCGCCGCGATGTCGCCCTCCTGCTCCAGGCGGGAGACGAGGCTCTCGTCGGCGCTGGAAGCGGCCTCGACCTCGACGGCGGAGGTGGTGCCTTCCGTCACTGATGGACTCCTTCGGGGATGGGCCCGGATGGTGGGCCGGGAACGAGGTTCAGAGGGCCGCTGGGACGGTCCGGGGCCGGTCGGTCAGGACTTCTTCTTCGGCCGCTGGCCGCCCTGCCCACCGCGCTTCGGCTGCTGCCGGCCGCCCTGCCGGGCCGGGCCGGACTTGGCCCCGGAGGGCCTGGTCGCGGTCGGCTTGGCACCGGCGGACTCGGCCGGGACCGCGGCCTCGGACTCCTCGGCCGGAGCCGGGGCGTCCTTGGTGAGGCTGGCCGTCGGGGCGGCACCGGTGTGCTGGCGCTGCGACTTGGTCTGCTTGCGCGGCTGCTGGCGGCGCACCTGCACCGCGTCCTCGACGACGGCCTCGGCGGACGCGGCCGTCTTCTTCGGGGGCAGCATGCCCCAGAGGGCGCCCTTGATCTCCGAGCCGTCCGGGTTGAGGCGGCCGTTCTTCTTCAGCCGGACCTGGCGCTCGTCCCAGGCCTTGCTGCCGGGCGTCGGGTTGTTCCGGATGACGATCAGCTGCTGGCCCATCGACCAGACGTTGGTGGTCAGCCAGTAGACCAGCACACCGACGGGGAAGTTGATGCCCATCACGGCGAACATGATCGGGAAGACGTACATCAGCATCTTCTGCTGCTGCATGAACGGCGTCTTGATCGTGAGGTCGACGTTCTTGGTCATCAGCTGGCGCTGCGTGATGAACTGCGACAGCGACATCAGGATGATCATCACCGCGGTGACGATCTTGACGCTGACCTCGCTGCTGCCGAGGAAGGTCGCCGACAGTGGGGCGCCGAAGATGTGCGCCTGGCCGGCGCTGGTCAGCAGGTCGCCGTGGATGACGCCGATCGGCTCGCTCTTGGCGACCTTGGCGAGCACGCCGTAGAGGGCGGTGAAGAACGGCGCCTGCACGATGATGGGAAGGCAGCTGGAGAACGGGTTGGTACCCGCCTCCTTGTACAGCTTCATCATCTCTTCGGACTGGCGCTGCTTGTCGTTCTTGTAGCGCTCCTGGATGGCCTTCATCTTCGGCTGGATCGCCTGCATGGCCCGGGTCGCCTTGATCTGCTTCACGAAGAGCGGGATCAGGCAGATCCGGATGACGACCACCATCGAGGCGATGGCAAGACCCCAGGCCCAGCCACCGTTCGGGTCGAAGACGTGGCTGTACAGCGAGTGGAACTGGACGATGATCCAGGACACCGCTGTGTACAGGGGGTTCAGGAAGGAGAAGGTCACCGGTCAGGCTCCTTGGACATTGGGATCGGCCCCACGGGACCAATGGTCGCCGGGCCCTCTGGGTCCGGACCGGCGGGGGGCGTGGCGACCGGCTGATCGGCGGCGGACCCGCGGTTCAGCAGGTCACGCAGCCGGCGGTGCCACACCGGGTGCTTGCGCGGCGGAACATGATCGACCCCGCCGGGCGTCCACGGATTGCAGCGCAGGATGCGCCACACGGTCAGGCCGCCGCCCTTGACCGCCCCGTGCACCTTCACGGCCTCGAAGCCGTAGTGCGAGCAGGAGGGGTAATAGCGGCAGACCGGACCGAGCAGCGGGCTGATGGTCCACTGGTAGACCCTGATCAGACCCATCAGCAGGTACTTCATCGACCTGCTCCCGTCGGCGCCGTCACGGCGGGCTCCGCCTTCAGCAGCCGCTTGAGCGCCGCGTCCAGGTCGCGTTCCAGATCCTGGTACGAGGCGGACGCGGCCGGGGGCAGCGCACGCACCACTATCAGGCTACCGGCGGGCAGCCCGGAGAGACGATCACGGACGAGGTGGCGCAGTCGGCGCTTGACCAGGTTACGGACGACCGCCGGACCGACGGCCTTGCTCACGACGAAACCCGCACGCGCCGAAGGAGTCCCCTCGGCGACGTGCGGGCGGGAGTCGCTGGCCCGGTCGGCCTGCCCCGTGAGATCGCCGTCTCTGCTGAGATGGACGACCAGTAGGGGCCGGCCGGCCCGGCGACCGCGTTTCACCGCGGTCGCGAAGTCCTGGCGCCGCCGCAGCCGATTCTCGGAGGGCAGCACAACAGACTCTGGCGCGGATCAGGCGGAGATGGCGCTGCGGCCCTTGCCACGGCGGGCGGCCAGGATGGCACGGCCGGCGCGGGTACGCATACGCAGCCGGAAGCCGTGGGTCTTCGCGCGGCGACGGTTGTTCGGCTGGAAGGTGCGCTTGCTCACTCGGGGGCTCCTGAGGTGAATCGTAGGATGACGGGAAGTCGCTTGGCCGTCACCGTGCGTCCGCGTGATCTCCCCTGATACGGAAATCCGACCCGTCCTCCCAGTTCGGCTGGGGTTCAGGGCAATCCACGGCGCCCGTGCTGCGCGCCTTATGGAGCGGGTGGACCCGCGGACATGCGGCAGCGGCCATCGACAACTCGACCTGGTTACGGTACGCGGGACGGGGCGCGAGGGTCAAACCAGCCCTTCACGACGGACGCCCCGGGCCGCGCTCGCGGCCCCCGTCGCCCACAGCCTGTGGACAACGACTTGATCCGGCTCTGTTCGCTGACTACCGTTGCAGGACTTGTCTGGTTTTGTTCTTCGTCAACGGACACAGATCCACAGTCTCTTGATCCACCACCCCTGCTGGAGCCGCGGGGAACCGAGAAAGCGTGCACCAGTGGCTGATGTCAACAGCGACCTCGTCCCGGTCTGGGCGAGAGTCGTCGAGCGGCTGGTCAGCGACCCGGACGTCGGGGAGATGGACAAGCAGTGGGTGCAGCGCACCCAGCCGATGTGGATGATGCACGACACCGCCCTGCTGGCGACCCCCAACGAGCGGGCCAAGCAGGTGCTGGAGGGGCGACTGCTGCCCCAGCTGACCGAGGCGCTCAGCCGCGAACTCAGCCGCCCGGTCCGGATCGCGGTGATGGTCGACGCCAACGCCGTCCCCACCACCCCCGCGCCCGCGCAGGACGAGCCGCCGGCCGGCGAGCCGTACCAGCGCGACGACGGCGGCGACTACGGGCACCAGGGCTACGAGCGCCGCTACGACTCCGAGTCCGGCTACGAGCACGACCGGTACGACGACGGCGGCGGCTACCAGGAGCACCAGGCCCCGGCGTACGGCTCGGGCCGGCCGCCGGGCGGCGGCTACGGCGGCCCGCCGCAGAACCAGCCCTGGGAGAGCCACCAGAGCCACCAGGGTCACCAGGGTCACCAGGGCTATCCCGAGCACGGTTCCGGCTACCCCGAGCAGGAGCCGCCCGCCCAGCGCCCGGCTCCCCGCCCGGCGCACGGCCCCTCGTCGACCACCCAGGGCGACCTCTTCGGCGGCGCCTACGGCCCCGGCCCCGGCGAGCACCCGCGGACCGGTGGTGCCCGGCGCGGTCCCGGCGGGCGCCCGGCCCCCGGCCGGCCCGCGGAGAAGCCCGGCCCCGAGCGCGCCACCGACCGCCCGGCCGTCCCCGGCGTGCCGGCCCCGCCCGGCGCTCCCCCGGCCGGCGGCTCCCGCAAGGACGAGCCCGCGGCCCGGCTGAACCCCAAGTACCTCTTCGACACCTTCGTCATCGGCGCGAGCAACCGCTTCGCGCACGCGGCGGCGGTGGCCGTCGCCGAGGCCCCGGCCAAGGCGTACAACCCGCTCTTCATCTACGGCGAGTCCGGGCTGGGCAAGACCCACCTGCTGCACGCCATCGGGCACTACTCGCGCAGCCTCTTCCCGGGCACCCGGGTGCGCTACGTGTCGTCGGAGGAGTTCACCAACGAGTTCATCAACTCGATCCGGGACGGCAAGGCGGACGCGTTCCGCAAGCGGTACCGGGACATGGACATCCTGCTGGTGGACGACGTGCAGTTCCTGGCGAGCAAGGAGTCCACGCAGGAGGAGTTCTTCCACACCTTCAACACCCTGCACAACGCGAACAAGCAGATCGTCCTCTCGTCCGACCGGCCGCCCAAGCAGCTGATCACGCTGGAGGACCGGCTGCGCAACCGCTTCGAGTGGGGGCTGATCACCGACGTCACCCCGCCGGAGCTGGAGACCCGGATCGCGATCCTGCGCAAGAAGGCGATCCAGGAGCAACTCAACGCCCCGGCGGACGTGTTGGAGTTCATCGCGTCCAGGATCACCCGCAACATCCGGGAGTTGGAGGGCGCCCTGATCCGGGTCACCGCCTTCGCCAACCTCAACCGGGCGCCGGTGGACCTGGAGTTGGCCGGCATCGTCCTCAAGGACCTCATCCCCGGCGGGGACGAGGACGCCGGACCGGAGATCACCGCGCAGGTCATCATGCAGCAGACCGCCGCCTACTTCGGGCTGGGCGTGGACGACCTCTGCGGATCCTCCCGCAGCCGGGTGCTGGTGACGGCGCGCCAGATCGCCATGTACCTCTGCCGGGAGCTGACCGACCTCTCGCTGCCGAAGATCGGCGCGCAGTTCGGCGGCCGCGACCACACCACGGTGATGCACGCCGACCGCAAGATCCGGTCGCTGATGGCCGAGCGGCGCTCGATCTACAACCAGGTCACCGAACTGACCAACCGCATCAAGAGCTAGCCGGACCGGCCGGACGGGCCGTCCACACCCCTGCGAGGGCGTCAGGAGCGATCCTGACGCCCTTTCGGCATATCCGGAGGTGTGCGTCGCCGATCGGCTGGGCAGGAATGCCCCGACGGACGCTCCGCCAGTCCGCAGCCCGCGCCGAACATCTGACCGGTGATTCGAACACCCCGGGCGCGCAGGGCCGTTGTCCACAGGCGGAGCCGGTTCTCCACCGTCCACAGGCCACCGGCCCGCGAGTTATCCAGAATTCCTCCACAGGCCGCGCGCCGCTACGCTCTTCCGCGCAGGTCAGGTGCCTGTGGACTTGTGCACAACGGTTATCCACAGGCTGTGGACAATTGGCGGGCCGTCAGTGGGCCATTCGGGTTGTCCACCGGTTGTCCCCAGGGTGGCGGCGGTTATCCCCAGGTTGTCCACAGCCGCGTCCACAGTTCGACAACCGTGGGCCCGCGTTCATGCCCTGGTGTGAAAGGCGTCACGAAAAGTTGACCGGCCCCCGTGGATAACCGGGCCCGGATCTGGGGACAGCGCTGGGGATAACCTGTGGATACCCAACGTGCCCTGTGGGTAACGCTCCGCTGTCCACAGCGGGCCCTGTTCGTCCACAGCCGCCGTCCACACCTCCTGTGGACAAAAAACCGGGCCTGACCTGCACGAACAGGGTTATCCACGGTTTCCACAGGCCCTACTACTACCACTACACCTATAGACCAGTTGAAGGGCTTGAAAGCAGGTGGGGCCGAAATCTGTGGACAACCGCTCCCCGACATCTGTTCGGCCTGCTTCCGCCCGTCTGCCCCGTCTGTCGGTGGAGTACGTCAGACTGTCCTCTGCGACTGGATGCGGAGTGGCAGAGCTCGGCGGCCGGCCGCACCGACGACCAAGATCAGACCAACCAGACTTTGCGAGCGGGAGCGCTCGATCCAGGAGGCGGTTACCGGTGAAGTTCCGGGTGGAGCGTGACGTCCTCGCGGAGGCGGTGGCCTGGGCTGCCCGCAGCCTCCCGGCACGGCCGCCGGTGCCGGTGCTGGCCGGCCTGCTGCTGACGGCGCAGGAGGGCAGCCTGGCGCTGTCCGGCTTCGACTACGAGGTCTCGGCCCGGGTCGAGCTGGAGGCGGACGTCGAGGAGGCCGGCACCGTGCTGGTCTCCGGCCGGCTGCTGAACGACATCTCGCGCAACCTTCCCAACCGGCCTGTGGAGATCTCCACCGACGGCCAGCGGGTCAGCGTGGTCTGCGGCAGCTCCCGGTTCACCCTCCCCACCCTGCCGGTGGACGAGTACCCGGCCCTGCCCCAGATGCCGACCGCGACCGGCACCGTCTCCGGTGACGTGTTCGCCTCGGCGGTCAGCCAGGCCGCGGTGGCCGCCGGCCGCGACGACACCCTCCCGGTGCTCACCGGTGTGCGGGTCGAGATCGAGGGCGACCGGATCACCCTGGCCGCCACCGACCGCTACCGCTTCGCCGTCCGCGAGCTGCTGTGGAAGCCCGAGCAGCCGGACATCTCGGCGGTCGCGCTGGTCCCCGCCAAGACGCTGCAGGACATCGCCAAGTCCCTGGGCAGCGGCGACACCGTCTCGATCGCGCTGTCCTCGGGCGGCGCGGGCGAGGGTCTGATCGGCTTCGAGGGCGCCGGCCGCCGGACCACCACCCGGCTGCTGGAGGGCGAGTTCCCCAAGTTCCGCAGCCTCTTCCCGACGGAGTTCAGCGCCGTCGCCGCGATCCAGACCCAGCCCTTCCTGGAGGCGCTCAAGCGCGTCTCGCTGGTCGCCGAGCGCAACACCCCGGTCCGGCTCAACTTCGAGCAGGGCGTGCTGACGCTGGAGGCCGGTTCGGGCGACGACGCCCAGGCCACCGAGCGGATCGACGCGGACCTGGAGGGCGACGACATCTCGATCGCCTTCAACCCGGGCTACCTGGAGGAGGGCCTCAAGGCCATCGACTCCGCCTACGCCCAGCTGAGCTTCACCACGCCGACCAAGCCGGCGCTGCTCAGCGGCAAGGCCTCGGTGGACACCGAGGCCGACGAGGCCTACCAGTACCTGATCATGCCGGTCCGCCTCTCCGGCTGACCGACCGCCCGGGGCGGCTCCGGCCGCCCCGCCGGTGTCACGAGCGCGCGTCGCCCGGGTTGTCCACAGCCCGGGCGTCCAGCCTGTGGAAGGCCTCCCCCGGTCGGCCCGACCACGGGGAGGCCCTCGCGCTTCAGCGCGTAGGCTCAGGGCAGCGCGGCAACGGCGCCGCAGGCAGGCACGTCACCCCAGGTAAGGACTTGGTCATGGAGCTCGGCCTCATCGGTCTCGGCAAGATGGGCGGCAACATGCGCGAGCGGATCCGCCGCGCCGGCCACACCGTCATCGGTTACGACCGCAACCCCGACATCTCCGATGTCGAGAGCCTCCAGGAGCTCGTGACCAAGCTCCAGGGCCCGCGCGTGGTCTGGGTCATGGTTCCGGCCGGGGCCGCCACCCAGGCGACCGTGGACGAGCTCGCCGAGCTGCTCTCCCCCGGCGACGTGGTCGTGGACGGCGGGAACTCCCGCTGGACGGACGACATCAAGCACGCCGAGTCGCTGGCCGCCAAGGGCATCGGCTTCGTCGACTGCGGCGTCTCCGGCGGCGTCTGGGGCCTGGAGAACGGCTACGCGCTGATGTACGGCGGCGACGCCGAGCACGTCGCCAAGGCGAAGCCGGTCTTCGACGCCCTCAAGCCCGAGGGCGACTTCGGCTCGGTGCACGCGGGCGCGGTCGGCGCCGGCCACTTCGCCAAGATGGTCCACAACGGCATCGAGTACGCGATGATGCAGGCCTTCGCCGAGGGCTGGGAGCTGCTGGAGGCGGCCCCCGAGGTCACCGACGTGCGCGAGGTCTTCCGCAGCTGGCAGGAGGGCACGGTCATCCGCTCCTGGCTGCTGGACCTCGCCGTTCGCGCGCTGGACGACGACGAGCACCTGGCCAAGCTCAAGGGCTGGGCCGCCGACTCCGGCGAGGGCCGCTGGACGGTCGAGGCCGCGATCGACCACGCCGTGCCGCTGCCCGCGATCACCGCCTCGCTCTTCGCCCGGTTCGCGTCCCGCCAGGACGACTCGCCGCAGATGAAGATGATCGCCGCGCTGCGCAACCAGTTCGGCGGCCACGCGGTCGAGTCGAAGTAGTCCGCCCCACCGGGACGTCCACAGAAGGCGAGCGCAGTCCACAGCCATGCACGTCGCGCATCTGTCGCTCGCCGACTTCCGTTCCTACGCCCGGGCCGAGGTTCCCCTCGACCCGGGCGTGACGGCGTTCGTCGGGCCCAACGGCCAGGGCAAGACCAACCTGGTCGAGGCGATCGGCTACATCGCCACCCTGGGCAGCCACCGGGTGGCCACCGACGCCCCGCTGATCCGGCTCGGCGCCGAGCGGGCGGTGATCCGCACCTCGGTGGTGGCCGGGAGCCGCAGCACCCTGGTCGAACTGGAGATCACCCCGGGCAAGGCCAACCGCGCCCGGATCAACCGCTCCGACAACGTCCGGCCCAGGGACGTCCTGGGCCTGCTGCGCACCGTGCTGTTCGCTCCCGAGGACCTCAGCCTGGTCAAGGGCGACCCGGGCGAGCGCCGGCGCTTCCTGGACGAGCTGCTGACCGCCCGGGCGCCCCGGCTGGCCGGCGTCCGGCAGGACTACGAGCGGGTGCTGAAGCAGCGCAACGCCCTGCTGAAGACCGCCGCGATGGCCCGCCGCTCCGGCGGCGGCAAGGGCGCGGACCTCTCCACCCTGGAGGTCTGGGACGGCCACCTGGCACGTGCCGGAGCCGAGCTGACCGCCTTCCGGATCCAGCTGGTCGCCTCTCTGCAACCGCTGGTGACAGCCGCGTACGGGCAGCTCGCGCCCGCCGGCGGCGAGACCGTGCTGGAGTACCGCAGCTCCTTCGAGGGCGAGCTGCCGACCAGCCGCGAGCAGGCCGAGGAGCAGTTGCTCCAGGCCCTGCGGGCGGCCCGCAAGCAGGAGGTCGAGCGCGGTCTGACGCTGGTCGGGCCGCACCGCGACGAGCTGGGCCTGCGGCTCGGGCCGCTGCCGGCCAAGGGCTACGCCAGCCACGGCGAGTCCTGGTCGTTCGCGCTGGCGCTGCGGCTGGCCTCCTACGAGCTGCTGCGCGCCGACGGCGGCGAACCGGTGCTGATCCTCGACGACGTCTTCGCCGAGCTGGACGCCACCCGCCGCGACCGGCTGGCCGAGCTGGTCGCCGGCGGCGAGCAGGTCCTGGTCACCGCGGCGGTCGCGGAGGACGTGCCGAAGGCCCTGGCCGGGGCCCGGTACTCGGTGGCCGACGGCGCGGTCCGCCGGGTCGACGCCTGACGGACGGCGGCCGCGCGCCCCGTTCCTCCACCGCACCTCCACACCTGCCGCCCCTTCGACCCGCCGTCCGGCGTGCCCCCGTCCCCGTCCGCTCCCGTACGCTGGACGGCTCACCGGCGCGTAGCCGCGACCGTTGTCCACAGGCTGGGGAAAGGAGATCGCCATGAGCGATCCGACCGGGAAGACCCCTCAGCCGGGTGCCCTCCCGCTGACCGCCCTCCCGCTGACCGCCCTCCCGCCGGCCGCCGCCCAGCCGGAGGCCGGGCAGCCGGGCGGCCCGGCACCGACCGGCGCCGACCTGGCCCGCTCGGCGCTGCGGGCGGCCCGGGCGCAGGCCCGCCAGCGGGGCGAGCAGGTCCGGGAGAAGCGTGAGGCGAAGCGGTACGGGCTGCGCAGCGGGGCGCGCTCGGACGGCCGTGACCCGGTGCCGCTGGGGGCGGCGCTGAACCGGCTGCTGACCGAGCGCGGGTGGGAGTCCTCGGCGGCGGTCGGCGGGGTGATGGGCCGTTGGGCGCAGATCGTCGGCCCCGACATCTCGGCGCACTGCGAGCCCACCTCCTACGACGACGCGGCCGCGGTGCTCACCGTGCAGTGTGACTCCACCGCCTGGGCCACTCAACTGCGGTGGCTGGCAAGGCAGTTGGTGGCCCGTCTGAATCACGAGCTGGGCCGGGGCACGGTCAAGACGATCAAGGTGCTGGGGCCGGCCGCGCCGGTCCGCGGCTACGGCCGGCTGCGCGCGCCGGGGAGCAAGGGACCGGGCGACACCTGGGGGTGACCGCGGGCGCCCGCGGTCGAGCGGACCGGAATCTTCCGGAACCCCTGACGGCCCTTCCAGGCGCTCTGTGCCCCCGGGGCGAGTATCGGGACATGTGCAGAGGGGATTCAGGGCGGCGTATCTGCCCTCAGGGGCTGCCAAAAGCCCATCTCTGTCAGTCCTACCGGTAGACTGAGAGCCAAACACTGTTGCTAGTGGCAACCGAGTCGAAACGCCGTGGTCGCACGCTCGCCCGCACGGGGCGGGGATGCGGCCCGTGCTGTGCCAGAGAGGGCGCTTCGTGGCCGATTCCGGCAACCCCAGCCAGACCCCAGACCAGACCGAGCAGGCGGCCGAGAGCACCTACACCGGAAGCAACATCCAGGTGCTGGAGGGCCTCGACGCCGTCCGCAAGCGCCCCGGCATGTACATCGGCTCGACCGGTGAGCGTGGCCTGCATCACCTGGTGCAGGAGGTCGTGGACAACTCCGTCGACGAGGCGATGGCCGGGTACGCCGACACCATCGACGTCACGCTCCTCGCCGACGGCGCGGTCCGCGTCGTCGACAACGGTCGAGGCATCCCGGTGGACATCGTCCCCGGCCAGGAGAAGCCGGCCGTCGAGGTCGTGCTCACCGTCCTGCACGCGGGCGGCAAGTTCGGCGGCGGCGGCTACGCCGTCTCCGGCGGCCTGCACGGCGTCGGCGTCTCGGTGGTGAACGCCCTGTCCACCCGTCTCGCGGTGGAGATCCACCGGGACGGGCACCTCTGGACCCAGGAATACAAGATGGGCGCGCCGACCGCCGCCCTGGTGAAGGGCGAGCCGACCGAGCGGACCGGCACCACCGTCACGTTCTGGGCCGACCCGGACATCTTCGAGACCACGGTCTACTCCTTCGAGACGCTCTCCCGGCGCTTCCAGGAGATGGCGTTCCTCAACAAGGGCCTGACCATCTCGCTGACCGACGAGCGGCCGGAGCACGCGGACGAGGAGGGCAACCCGCTCTCCGTCACGTACCGGTACGACGGCGGCATCGCCGACTTCGTCGCCCACCTGAACTCCCGCAAGGGCGACGTGATCCACCCCTCGGTGATCGACTTCGAGGCGGAGGACAAGGAGAAGACGATCTCCGTGGAGGTCGCGATGCAGTGGAACTCCTCGTACACCGAGGGGGTCTACTCGTTCGCCAACACCATCCACACCCACGGCGGCGGTACCCACGAGGAGGGCTTCCGCGCGGCGCTGACCGGCCTGGTCAACCGCTACGCGCGGGACAAGAAGCTGCTCCGCGAGAAGGACGACAACCTCTCCGGCGAGGACATCCGCGAGGGTCTGACCGCGATCATCTCGGTCAAGCTCGGCGAGCCGCAGTTCGAGGGCCAGACCAAGGACAAGCTGGGCAACACCGAGGCGAAGACCTTCGTCCAGCGGGTGGTCCACGAGCAGCTGAACGACTGGCTGGACCGCAACCCGAACGAGGCCTCGGACATCATCCGCAAGTCCATCCAGGCCGCCACCGCGCGCGTGGCCGCCCGGAAGGCGCGGGACCTGACCCGCCGCAAGGGCCTGCTGGAGTCCGCCTCGCTGCCCGGCAAGCTGAGCGACTGCCAGTCCAAGGACCCGGCCGAGTGCGAGATCTTCATCGTCGAGGGCGACTCCGCCGGCGGCTCCGCCAAGCAGGGCCGTGACCCGCGCATCCAGGCGATCCTCCCGATCCGCGGCAAGATCCTGAACGTCGAGAAGGCCCGGATCGACAAGGTGCTGCAGAACACCGAGGTCCAGGCGCTGATCTCGGCCTTCGGCTGCGGCATCCAGGAGGACTACGACGAGTCCAAGCTGCGCTATCACAAGATCGTCCTGATGGCGGACGCCGACGTCGACGGGCAGCACATCCGCACCCTGCTGCTCACCCTGCTGTTCCGCTTCATGCGGCCGCTGGTCGAGTCCGGCTACGTCTACCTCGCGATGCCCCCGCTGTACAAGATCAAGTGGGGCAAGGACGACTTCGACTACGTGTACTCCGACCGCGAGCGCGACGCCACCATCGCGGCGGGCGTCGCGGCCGGTCGCCGGCTGCCCAAGGACGACGCGATCCAGCGCTTCAAGGGTCTCGGCGAGATGAACGCCGAGGAACTGCGGGTGACCACCATGGACCAGGCCCACCGCCTGCTCCAGCAGATCACCCTGGAGGACGCGGCCCGCGCCGACGACCTCTTCTCCGTCCTGATGGGCGAGGACGTCGAGGCCCGCCGCTCCTTCATCCAGCGCAACGCCAAGGACGTCCGCTTCCTGGACGTGTGACGGGGCCCGCCCCTGCCAGCACAGTCCAGTCACGCGTGAAAGGAAACTGACCACCAGTGGTCGACGACAACCGTCCCGACGGCGAGCAGCCGGACGCCAGTACCGCCACCGACACCTTCGTGTCCCGGGTCGAGCCGATCGAGCTCGAGACCGAGATGCAGCGCTCGTACCTCGACTACGCGATGAGCGTGATCGTCAGCCGTGCGCTGCCCGAGGTCCGCGACGGCCTCAAGCCGGTGCACCGGCGCGTGCTCTACGCCATGTACGACGGCGGGTACCGCCCCGAGAAGGGCTACTACAAGTGCGCCCGCGTCGTCGGCGACGTCATGGGCAACTACCACCCGCACGGTGACACCTCGATCTACGACACCGTGGTCCGCCTGGCCCAGCCGTGGTCGCTGCGGATGCCGCTGGTGGACGGCAACGGCAACTTCGGCTCGCCGGGCAACGACCCGGCCGCGGCCATGCGCTACACCGAGTGCAAGCTGATGCCGCTGGCCATGGAGATGATGCGCGACATCGACGAGGAGACCGTCGACTTCGCCGCCAACTACGACGGCCGCTCGCAGGAGCCCACCGTTCTGCCCGCGCGCATCCCCAACCTGCTGGTCAACGGTGCCACCGGCATCGCGGTCGGCATGGCCACCAACATCCCGCCGCACAACCTGCGCGAGGTCGCCTCCGGCGCGCTCTGGGCGCTGGAGCACCCGGAGGCCTCCAACGAGGAGCTGCTGGAGGCCCTGATCGAGCGGATCAAGGGCCCGGACTTCCCGACCGGCGCGCTGATCGTCGGCCGCCGCGGGATCGAGGAGGCGTACCGCACCGGGCGCGGCTCGATCACCATGCGCGCGGTGGTCGAGGTCGAGGAGATCCAGGGCCGCCAGTGCCTGGTGATCACCGAGCTGCCCTACCAGGTCAACCCGGACAACCTCGCGCTGAAGATCGCCGACCTGGTCAAGGACGGCAAGGTCGCCGGCATCGCCGACGTCCGCGACGAGTCCTCCTCGCGCACCGGCCAGCGCCTGGTCATCGTGCTCAAGCGGGACGCCGTCGCCAAGGTCGTGCTGAACAACCTCTACAAGCACACCGACCTGCAGACCAACTTCGGCGCCAACATGCTGGCGCTGGTCGACGGCGTGCCGCGCACGCTCTCGCTCGACGCCTTCATCCGGCACTGGGTCAACCACCAGGTCGACGTCATCGTCCGGCGCACCACCTTCCGGCTGCGCAAGGCCGAGGAGCGGGCGCACATCCTGCGCGCCCTGCTGCGCGCCCTGGACATGATCGACGAGGTCATCGCGCTGATCCGGGCCTCGGCCAGCGCCGACGCCGCCCGCAGCGGCCTGATGGAGCTGCTCGCCATCGACGAGCTCCAGGCCAACGCGATCCTGGAGATGCAGCTGCGCCGCCTGGCCGCCCTGGAGCGCCAGCGGATCATGGACGAGCACGACGAGCTGCAGCGCAAGATCGACGAGTACAACGCGATCCTGGCCTCGCCGGGCCGTCAGCGCGAGATCATCTCCGAGGAGCTGACCGCGATCGTCGAGAAGTACGGCGACGAGCGGCGCTCCACCCTCATCCCCTCCGACGGCGACCTCTCCATCGAGGACCTCATCGCCGAGGAGGACATCGTCGTCACGATCACCCGTGGCGGCTACGTCAAGCGGACCCGCTCCGACCTCTACCGCTCGCAGAAGCGCGGCGGCAAGGGCGTGCGCGGCGCGCAGCTCAAGCAGGACGACATCGTCGACCACTTCTTCGTGACGACGACCCACAACTGGATCCTGTTCTTCACCAACAAGGGCCGGGTCTACCGGGCCAAGGGCTACGAGCTGCCGGACGCCGGCCGGGACGCCCGCGGCCAGCACGTGGCCAACCTGCTGGCCTTCCAGCCGGAGGAGCACATCACCCAGGTGATGGCGGTGCGCACCTACGAGGACAAGCCGTACCTCGTGCTCGCCACCCGGGCCGGTCTGGTGAAGAAGTCCGCGCTCAAGGACTACGACTCGCCCCGCTCCGGCGGCCTGATCGCGATCAACCTGCGCCAGGACGAGGAGGGCCGGGACGACGAGCTGATCGGCGCCGAGCTGGTCTCCGCCGAGGACGACCTGCTGCTGGTCTCCCGCAAGGCCCAGTCGATCCGCTTCACCGCGACCGACGACGCGCTGCGGCCCACCGGCCGCGCCACCTCCGGCGTCAAGGGCATGTCCTTCCGCGAGGACGACGAACTGCTGTCGATGAACGTGGTCCGGCCGGGGACGTACGTCTTCACCGCCACCGACGGTGGCTACGCCAAGCGCACCGGGGTGGACGAGTACCGTGTCCAGGGGCGCGGCGGTTTCGGCACCAAGGCGGCGAAGATCGTCGAGGGCCGCGGATCGCTGGTCGGCGCCCTGGTGGTGGACGACAGCGACGAGATCATGGCGATCACCCTCTCGGGCGGGGTGATCCGCACGAGGGTTTCCGAGGTTCGTGAAACCGGACGTGACACCATGGGCGTCCAACTGATCAACCTCGGAAAGCGCGACGCGGTGGTGGGCATGGCCCGCAACGCGGAGGCCGAGGGCGAGGAGCTGTTGGAGGACGAGGCGTCCGACGCCGAGTCCACCGAGGTGGCCGAGGGTACGGAGACGGTGGCGGGCGGCGAGGAAGCCCAGGCCTGACCCCTACCGCGCAGGCCGGTGCCGTTGCGTCCGAACACGGGCGCGGCGGCGCCGGCCGCCGACCAGTTCCGGGCAATCCCGCCGGGTGCTGGATGACGAGTGACGACGCAGGGCGGCGCCGCCGCCCTGGTGGGAAGTGCGGGAGGACCAGTGAGTGGAGCCACGGGTGCTGCGGGAGGAGCCACCGGCGGCCGTCCGGGCGCAGCACAGGGCGGCGGGGGCTACGGGGTGCCGCAGCCGCCGGCCGAGCACCCCGCCGCGTCCACCTCGCTGATGCCACCGGTCGGTGCGGCGGGTCAGGGCGGGGCGACGTACGGCGGGCAGCCGACCCCTCCGCCGCCGGGAGCGCCGGCGCCGGGCGGTAGCGGGTTCTCGCAGCCGACCACGTACGCCAAGGGGCAGCCGACGCCGCCCCGGGGCACCCGGGTGGGCGGCAACACCCCGCCCGGCGGGACGCCCGTCCCGGGCGGCGCCCCGCGCCGGCCCGGCGCGGCGCCGGCCGTCGGGGGCGCCGGCCTCGGCCGGACCCGCAAGGCCCGGCTGCGGATCACCAAGGCCGACCCGTGGTCGGTGATGAAGGTGAGCTTCCTGCTGTCGCTGGCGGTCGGGATCATCATCATCGTGGCGGCGGCCGTCCTGTGGATGACTCTGGACTCGCTCGGGGTCTTCGACTCGCTCGGCAAGACCCTCAAGGAGGTCACCGCCGGCGAGGCGCCCAACAGCGGCATCAACCTGATGGACTACGTCGGGTTCGGCAAGGTGATGACCTTCACCTCGCTGATCGCGGTGGTCGACGTCGTACTGCTGACCGCGCTCTCCACGCTCTCGGCGTTCATCTACAACGCGGCCGCCGGCTTCACTGGTGGCATCGAGCTGACCCTGGCCGAGGAGGACTGACCCCGGCCGCGCCGGATCTGGTCTGACTCCCGGTCACATCGTCGTCCGCGGACGGAATGTGCGGGCCCCGACGGCTGTTGCAGCCTTCGGGGCCCGTCGGCGTTTCGGGTGACAGCCGGTCCCCGCGGCGTGCCGCCCGGTCGGGCGTCCGCCGCGGTGGGATTAGCTGGACGCGCTCGTGCCGAGTCACCGAGTGCCGCAGGCCCGCCCCCCGGTCCGACCGGCCGGGGCGGGTACGGCTGTGCAGGTACCGGCTGGACGGAGGCGCGCGATGGCTCAGCTCGCAAGGCAACTGGTCGAGGCCCTGGAAGGGCTGCTGGGGGTCCCGGTACCGCTGCGGGTGCAGGTGTGGGACGGCAGTGCCGCCGGGCCGCCGGGGGCGCCCACGGTGGTGCTGCGCAACCGGCGGGCGCTGCGCCGGCTGCTCTGGCAGCCGGGTGAGCTGGGCCTGGCCCGGGCCTACGTGTCGGGGGACCTGGAGCTCGCTCCGGGCGCCGACCTCTACGAGGTGCTGACGGTCGTCGCGCACCTCGCCGAGCGCCCCGAGATCCGGCAGCTGGCGCTGGGCCCCGGCGACGTGGTCGGCCCCCGGGGCCGCCGGGCGCTGGGGGCGCTGCTCCGGGCGGGTGCGCTCGGCCCGCAGCCCGCCCCGCCGCCGGAGGAGGCCGGGGCCGTCCGGGGCCGGGTGCACAGCCGCAGCCGGGACCGCGCGGCGATCAGCCACCACTACGACGTCGGCAACGACTTCTACGGGCTCGTCCTGGGCTCCTCGATGGTGTACTCCTGCGCCTACTGGGAGCCCGCCGCCAAGAGCCTGGAGGCCGCCCAGGAGGCCAAGCTCGACCTGATCTGCCGCAAGCTCGGCCTGCGGCCGGGGATGCGCCTGCTGGACGTCGGCTGCGGCTGGGGCTCGCTGGTGCTGCACGCCGCGCGGCACTACGGCGTCACCGCGGTCGGCGTCTCCATCTCCGAGGAGCAGGTCGCGCTCGCCCGCCGGCGGGTCGAGGAGGCCGGCCTGGCCGACCGGATCGAGATCCGGCTGCAGGACTACCGGGAGATCCCGGACGGCCCGTTCGACGCCATCTCCAGCGTCGGCATGGCCGAGCACGTCGGCTCCGAGCAGTACCGGGTCTACGCCGACGGCCTGTACGGCCTGCTGGTGCCCGGAGGCCGGCTGCTCAACCACCAGATCGCCCGCCGCCCGGACCACCCGGGCGAGCCGCACCGCCCCAGCCCGTTCATCGACCGCTACGTCTTCCCGGACGGCGAGCTCTCCCCGGTCGGTTCCACCGTGGCCCGGCTGGAGGAGGCCGGCTTCGAGGTCCGCGACGTGGAGTCGCTGCGCGAGCACTACGGGCTGACGCTGCGCGAGTGGGTGGCCAACCTGGAGGCGCACTGGACGGAGGCGGTCCGCCTGGTCGGCCGCGGCCGGGCCCGGGTCTGGCGGCTGTACATGGCGGCCTCGGCGCTCGCCTTCGAGGAGAACCGGATCGGGATCAACCAGATCCTCGCCGTGCGCACCGGTCCCGAGGGGGCGGCCCACTTCCCGGCCACCCGTGAGGAGTGGCTGCTCCGCCGCCCCACCGCTTCCCACCAGCGGACTGCCGCCGGGGCCGGTGCCGATCAGGATTTGGGAGATCGGCCGTCGGTCCGCTAATCTTTCAGTGCGGCAAGGGCCTATAGCTCAGACGGTTAGAGCGCTTCCCTGATAAGGAAGAGGCCACAGGTTCAAGTCCTGTTAGGCCCACCACCGCGAAGGGCCCGGAGCGATCTCGCTCCGGGCCCTTCGGCGTTCTCGTGCCCGGACCGGGGAACCACGGGCCCGTCCCGGGGGTTGTCCGGGGGAGGCCGGGTGGAGGGATGGTGGCGGTATGGCGCTGTTCTGGGCGATGAGCATTCCCGGACTGGTCTGCGCGCTGGTCGTGCTGGCCTTCGTCGATCAACTGGCGCTGCGGGTCCGCCGGGCCCGCTGGATCCCCTGGCGGGGGACGGGCCGTGAGGGGCAGATCTCGTCGACCGGCTTCGAGCAGCTGCACGCCCAGTTCGCGGCGGGCAAGCAGCACGAGCTGGACGAGCGGCGCAGCACGCTGATGCTGCGCGACGAGGAGGGGGAGGGGGCTCCGCCGCGGACCAGGGTGGACCTCGCCTCCGGTACCGCCGTGGTGGTCACGCCGCCCCGCCGGTGACCGGTCCGGGGCGGTCCGGAGGGCGTCCTGGGGCCGCTCACCGGCAGGCCGACCGTACGACAGGAGGTGTGGCGTCAATCCTCCGGCCGGACGGGTCGGTTGGCGGCAGCGGCGGCTGGTCACGATTGGGACACCGGTGTGTATCATCGGCCGCAAGGGCAGTCTGGCACCCGGCAGCCCGTTCGTGCTCGTAAGAACCCATGGACTCGTCGGCCCGGCCAATCCGGTCGGCGCACGGCTGTTGAGTCCGCTACGCAAGAAGGACGAGGTCCCGCGGTGAAGAAGCTTCTCCTGGTCGCCCTGGTCGCCCTCGGCGGCTTCTTTGTCTACCGTCAGGTCCAGGCGGACCGCGCCGAGCAGGACCTGTGGACCGAGGCCACCGACCCGGTCCCGGCCGGTCGCTGAGGCCCCGGACGATCTGACGATCGACGATCTTGGGAGACGCCGCAGCGCGTCTCCCCGGTCGGGGGGGGGGGGGGGGGGCGCGGGGGCCCCCCCGCCCTCTTTCACTCGCCCCGGGGGGGCGCCCCCCCCCCCCCCCCCCCGGGGGGGGGGGGGCGGGGCCCCCCCCCCCCCCCCCCCGGCTCTTCTGGCACCGGCCGGGCACCAGTGCGGGGACGGGGCGTGGGATTCGCGCCGGGACCCGGTACGCTAGTGCCCGGCGGTACACGCGGTGCCGTCGAGGGGCTTTAGCTCAGTTGGTAGAGCGCTGCCTTTGCAAGGCAGATGTCAGGAGTTCGAGTCTCCTAAGCTCCACAGGTGACAGAACGGGCGCCGGAAAAACTACGGTCTTACCGCGCCCCATAGTACCCCAGGGGGCTGTTTTCGCTCTTTTGTTTGCGGGCTCCTTTTGAATGTAATTTGACTGGTTTTCCTCCCACCAACCCACAACACACTAACAGCCTATCGGCCGCTCACCTGAATCCGGGTCAGCGGCCGATCGGCGTTCTGCGGGGGCGCGGGCCGGTCAGTGCGGCTTGCGCGGGTCGTGGGGCTTGGGCCGGTCCTCGTCGTGGTCGGGCCCGTCGGGGGTGGACGGGCCGGGTTCGGCGGCGCCGGACTCGGTCGGGACGTCCGGCGCGGCCGCGGTCTCGGCCGTGGAGCCGTTCACCGGGCTGGTGGTGGCCGCGTCCACGGTGCCGTCCGCGGTGCCGGCGCCCGTGGCGTGCGAGCCGCCGGGGCGCGGGGCGGCCGCGGCCTCGGCCGGGCCGGGCGCCGGGGTGGGGGCCCCGGTCGTGGGCTCCACGAGCCACTCCGGGTCGCCCTGGTGCCGCCACCACTGCCAGACCAGGATGCCGCTGCCGATGGCGACGGCGCCCGCCACGGCGAGGCCGGTGGCCCAGCCGTTGCGGTGCTCCTTCCTGGCGTTGCGGGCGGCGAGGTCGCTGATCTCGGCCGAGGTGACGTGGCCCTGCAGCGCGGTCAGCGCGGCGGCGCCGCGGGTCTGCGCCTCCAGCGCGACGGGCGTGACGGTGGCGCGGGCCTCCTCGACCGCGTGGGCGACCTTGGGGACCACGGTGGAGCGGGCCTGGTCGGCGGCACGGATCGCGGAGAGCCGGGCCGCCAGGGCAGTCTCCTGGGCCCGGTGGAGGGCCTTGAGGGTGTTCTTCTGGGCTTCCGGGGGAAGGCTGGCGAAGGCATGCTCGAACTGCGGGGCGATGTGCTTGGCGTACTGGACACGGGCGCTGTGCGCTGCCTGGGAGGCCTTCGGCCCGACGGCGTCCACAGCGGGCCCCAGCCGCTGCTTCGCGCCGTCCGCGAGGTGCACCGCGGTTTCCTTGGCGGTGGCGGCGTAGGGCGCGAGAGTTTCCCGGGTCTTGCCGGCCGTCTCACGTGCTGAGTCCAAACGGGTCACGAGTCTCTCCTCCTGGTGGCGTCCTATATGCACTTATCCACCTAAATGCTGATCATGCACGTTGATTTGTCTGAGAGCACTCCGGAGTGGGCCGTACGCGGGGTGCGGCGGGTCGCCCGGCCCGGCGTCCGGGGACCGGATCCGGCCGGTGGAGATCGCTCGGCGCCGACCCGCCGCAGTACGCTGACGATCCCGGTGCCACCCGTACGGCGGGTGCCGGCGGGACCGCGCCGCCGACGTACGAGAAGGGGTTACCGCTGATGCTCCCGGACGAGTCCAGGCCGCCGACGGACGAGGACCCGCGGCCGGGCGGCGGGTCCGGGGCGTCCCGCTGCTACCGGCACCCGGAGCAGGAGACCGGTATCGGCTGCTCCCGGTGCGGCCGGCCGATCTGCCCGCGGTGCATGGTGAACGCCTCGGTGGGCTTCCACTGTCCGGAGTGCGTCAGCGGGGACAACCGGCGGGTGCGGCAGGCGACCACGCGGTTCGGCGGCAAGCCGGCCGCCGACGGCGCGCTGGTCACAAAGGTCCTGCTCGGACTCAACCTCGCGGTCTTCCTGCTGGCCGCCTACGTGCTGGAGCCGTGGCTGGCCGAGGACCTCTCGCTGTTCAGCGTCGGCCCGCAGATCACCGGCTTCCCGTACGGCGTGGCGGCCGGGCCGGACCAGTGGTACCGGCTGCTGACCGCGACCTTCCTGCACGTCGCGCCGTGGCACATCGCCACCAACATGGTGATGCTCTGGGTGATCGGTCCCTCGCTGGAGGCGGCGCTCGGCCGGATCCGCTTCCTGGCCGTCTACCTGCTGTCCGGCCTGGCCGGCAGTGCGTTCGCCTTCCTGCTGGCCGGCGGCTTCATGAACTCGCTGGGGGCGTCCGGCGCCATCTTCGGCCTGCTCGGCGCGACCGTGGTGATGTACAAGCAGACCAGGACGCCGCTGGGACCGGTGATCGCGCTGCTGGTCTTCAACCTGATCGTCACCTTCTCGGTGTCCGGCATCGACTGGCGGGCGCACATCGGCGGGCTGGTCGCCGGCACGCTGACCGCGATCGGGCTGATGTACGCCCCGCGGGAGCGCCGGACGGTCGTCCAGGCACTGACGGTGGCGGGGGTGGCCGGGCTGGTGCTGCTGATGGTCCTCGTCGGGACGGCCCGCTACGGCGGGTGACCGTCCCGGACGTTTGTCCACAGCGCGTGGGGGGTTGTGCACAGCCGGTGCGCCAGCCGGGCTGTGGACTGTTGTTCTACGCGTGTCCCGCTGTGCGTATTCGGCATTCGGGGGAGCGCGCGCCCGGGTGTGGACAGCGCGCCGGACGCGAGTTATCCACAGGCCGGGGAGACTTTTCCCCAGTGTGGATAACCATGTGGATAAGCGTGATAAGCGGGGTAACCGCCGTCCGGTGTCCGGACACACCGCAGCGCCGCCCCGCACGACGCTGCCGGGGCGGCGGAGCGGACGCTCAGGGCCTGGGCCCCGGCGTCACTTCCACTGGGTGGAGACGCCGAATCCCGCCGCGATGAAGCCGAAGCCCACCAGGATGTTCCAGTTGGCCCAGCTCTCGACCGGCCAGGTGCCACTGGTCACGTAATAGGTGACGATCCAGACCAGACCGACCAGGAACAGTGCCAGCATCAGAGGGGCTACCCAGCTTCGGCCCGAGCTGATCTTCACCGTTGCCACCGTCGGCGGGGTGTAATCGGACTTCTTGCGGAGTCGAGACTTCGGCACGAGGAGCTCTCCTGTCGATGCGCTGTGAGACCGCGCAGGGGTTCAGCGGGTGGGGCGGCTGGTGGGTGGCGGCTGTGGAGAACGTTAGGGGAACCGGTCCCGCACATGCCACCGGCGTCCGTTAGCGTAGTGGCTCGGCGGGTCTGAAGGAGATAAGGGTACGGTGCCTAATTTGTCGATTCCTCCTCGGCCTGCCCGCTCTCGGGCCGCCGGCATCCGAATTGTCGGCCGTGCCCTGACCTGCGCCGTCTTCGCGCTCGCCGGCCTGCTCTTCTACATCAGCGCGCAGACCGCCCGCGGGACCGATCTGCGGACCGACAACTCGCTGCTGAGCCTCGGCGACGTGATACGCCAGCGCAGCTCGCAGAACCAGCAGTCCCAGGAGCAGCTCGCCGACCTCCAGGCGCGTTCCCAGGCGCTCACCGGCCAGCAGGGGCGCAGCCCCGCGGACGCCGCCCGGCTGACCGCCCTCCAGCAGGCCGCCGCCCTGGAACCGCTGCAGGGGCCCGGACTGACCGTCACCCTCAACGACGCGCCGCCGAACGCCACCGCGCGCATCCCCGGGGTGCCCGAGCCCGGCGTCAACGACCTCGTCATCCACCAGCAGGACATCCAGGCGGTGGTCAACGCGCTCTGGCGGGGCGGCGCCGAGGGCGTCCAGGTGATGGACCAGCGGCTGATCGCCACCAGCGCGGTCCGCTGCGTGGGCAACACCCTGCTGCTCCAGGGCCGGGTCTACTCCCCGCCGTACGTGGTCAAGGCGGTGGGCCGCACGGACGCGCTGCGGTCCGCGGTGGACGCCGACCCGACGATCCGCAACTACCTGCAGTACGTGCAGGCGTACGGGCTGGGCTGGAAGGTGCAGGAGAGCGGCGAGCTCAGCGTGCCCGGCTACTCCGGCACGGTCGACCTGGGTTCGGCCGGGGGACAGTGACGGCCGGCCGGTGACCACCGGCCGGGGCGCCGCTCCGGGCCGCCGCCGCGACCCGCCGGGCGGGCCGCCGGAGCACAACGGGCGGGCGCTGCCGGGGAAGGGCGCCTCACGCGCCCGGATCACGGGTCTACTCTTGACCCCAGTCTGTTGCGTCGAGGGAGCACCATGTACGGCTGGATCTGGCGACACCTTCCGGGGCACCCCCTGGTCCGGGCCCTCATCTCGCTGCTCCTCGTCCTGGGGGTGGTCTACCTCCTGTTCACCTACGTCTTCCCGTGGGCGGAACCGCTGCTCCCCTTCGGCGACGTCACAGTGGACGGCGACGGCGGCGCCGCCGGCTGAGCCCGGCGGCCCTGCTCCTCCTCCCAGTCCCCGCAGCCCACGGAGATAGCGCGCGAATGACCCCCCAGCTGACCTCGCCCCGCATCCTGGTCGTCGACAACTACGACAGCTTCGTCTTCAACCTGGTCCAGTACCTCTACCAGCTCGGCGCCACCTGCGAGGTGGTGCGCAACGACGAGGTGACGGTCGAGCACGCGGTGCGCCGCGCGGGCGCGGAGGGCTTCGACGGGGTGCTGCTCTCGCCCGGCCCCGGTGCGCCCGAGGAGGCCGGGGTCTGCATCGAGATGGTCCACCACTGCGCGCGGACCGGGCTGCCGGTCTTCGGCGTCTGCCTGGGCCTGCAGTCGATCGCGGTCGCGTACGGCGCGGTGGTCGGCCGGGCGCCCGAGCTGCTGCACGGCAAGACCTCGCTGGTGGAGCACGAGGACGGCGGCGTCTTCGAGGGCCTGCCCTCGCCGCTCACCGCGACCCGGTACCACTCGCTGGCGGTCGAGCCGGCCACCGTGCCGGACGAGCTGGTGGTGACCGCCCGGACCGGGAGCGGCGTGATCATGGGGCTGCGCCACCGCGAGCTGCTGGTCGAGGGCGTCCAGTTCCACCCGGAGTCGGTCCTCACCGAGGGCGGGCACCGGATGCTCGCCAACTGGCTGGCCGAGTGCGGCGATCCGCAGGCCGTCGGCCGTTCGGCCGGGCTCGCCCCGGTGATCGGCCGGGGCTGAGCGGCATGACCGCGGTGCGTCCGGAGGGGCGATACCAGGCGGGCGCGGATCCGCACGGGGCCGGGGCACCCGGCCCGGGCGGCCGGCACCGGCAGCCTGCCCCGCAGTACGGCGGCCGGGGCCAGCACCCGCCGGAGAGCCAGTACCAGCAGTACGACCCCTACGGTGCGCAGCCGCTCGGACCGGGCGACCCGGAGCACGGTGGTGCCGAGGACGGCTGGAGCGTCTATGAGCAGGCCGGACAGGCCGCTCCGGGCGACCCGGCCCACCCGGGGCAGCCCGAGTACCCCTGGCTGGCCGACCAGACCCTCCAGCTGCGGCTCCCGGCCCTCGCCGAGGAGGGCACGCCCCCGCCGCTCGGCGGCCGGGCCGAACGCCGTCGTGCCGCGCAGGGCCGGATCTCGGTGCGCTCGGGCGGCGGGCGCCGCCGGGCGGCCGACGGCGCGGCCACGGGCCGGGTGCGGCCCAAGGAGTCGCCGGCCGTCGTGGTCGCCCGCCTCGTCGGCGAGCTGTGCATCACGCTCGGCCTGGTGATGCTGCTCTTCGTCTCCTACCAGCTCTGGTGGACCAACGTGCAGGCCGACGCAGCCGCCGACGGCGCCCGCAACCAGCTGGAGCAGCAGTTCGACGCGGCCCAGCCGGCACCCGGTGCGGCCGGGCAGCCCGCGCCGGACCCGGCGAAGCCGGAGACCTTCGAGCCCGGCAAGGGCTTCGCGATCATCCACCTGCCGAAGCTGGGTCTCAAGTTCCCGATCGCCGAGGGCACGTCCAAGTCGGCGGTGCTCGACAAGGGCCTGGTCGGGCACTACGCCGGGACGGGCATGCCGGCCGACAAGGCGGGCAACTTCGCGCTGGCCGCGCACCGCAACACCCACGGCGAGCCGTTCCGGCACATCAACCAGCTCGGCAAGGGCGACAAGATCGTGGTGGAGACCGCCACCGCGTACTACACGTACGAGATCACCGGCGGCATCCCGGAGACCCCGCCGTCCAACGTGAGCGTGATCAAGCCGGTGCCCAGCGGCTCCGGGTACACCCAGGCGGGCCGCTACATCACCCTGACCACCTGCACACCGGAGTTCAGTTCCAAGGCCCGTCTGATCCTCTTTGGCAAGATGATCGAGGAGCGGCCGCGGACCCAGGGCAAGCCGCCCGGCCTCACGGTCGGCTAGGGCCTGCCGGACAGACCCCGGCGGGCCGCGGCGGACGGCCGCCGCACCGGATGGACAGCACGCGAGGGGGAGTACGAGTGACCCAGGACGAGACGGCGCAGGCAGGCCCGCCGCCCGCGCCCGCCCGCCGGCGACGGGGCCGGGCGCTGGCCGCGCTCGGCGTCCTCGGCGAACTGCTGATCACCCTGGGGCTGGTGCTCGGTCTCTTCGTCGCCTACTCGCTCTGGTGGACCAACGTGGAGGCCGACGCCGCCGCGGCGCGGGCGGGCGACCGGCTGCGCGGCGCCTGGGCGG
>NZ_JBHWUI010000051.1:0-4847 GCF_042737525.1 Kitasatospora sp. NPDC059973
GTAGCGGACGGGCCGGCGGCGGAAGGGCGTTCGCGGCGAAGGCCGGAGCCGGAGCCGCCTCAGGAGCTCGCGCGCGGGCCGGGAGTGGCGAGGAGGAGCAGCGACGGGCCCTCCACGGCAAGGGCCGTGAGGCCGGTGGCCGTGCCGGAGGCGTGCTCCTCGCCCGGCTCCCAGCGGACGCCGTCACCGGCCGACACCGGCACCCGTTGCCCGTCGGCGCCCGCCACCCAGCCATCGCCCGCGATCACCAGGAAGAGCTGACCCACCGGAGCCGGATGGGCGCCGATGGTCCCGCCCGGTTCGATGACCAGGCAGGTCAGGTTGACGGTTTCCCCGCCTGCGGCGACCGGTGTCGCGGTGGCACCGAGGCTGTCGTAGCGGTCGACGACCTTCTCGGCGCGGTCGAAGCGGAACATCTCCAAAGTAAGGACTCCTCGTACGATCGGAAAGCACCCGATCGTACGAGGTAGCCAGGCAGCGGGCGCCCGCACGGTCCGGGTGACCGGTCGGGACGTCGCGCGACCGCGGGGTGCGGAGGTGCCCAGCCCTGACGGGGCCGGGCACCTGACCAACACGACCAGGGCGCGCGGTGGCTGCCCGCCCGCTTCTCCCCCGGCCTGAGGGCAGGATCCGGTCACGCCGCCCGGCGCCGGACTCGACCCGCACGGCCCGAAGAACCACCGGTCCGACCGTAGGGTCGGACCGGTGGCACCCCCGGGGGCCGTCAGGAGAGGCGGCGCCAGCGCGCGGAGGCGAAGGAGAAGGCGCCGAAGAGCAGCAGACCGACGGCGGTGAGCACCAGCAGCCAGGGGCCGACCGGGGTGGTGGCGAGGCTGCGGAGGGTGTCGTCGAGGCCCTTGGCCCGCTGCGGGTCGAAGCGGACCGCGGCGGTGACGGCGAAGGCGCCGGCCGCAGCGAAGACGAGGCCGCGCGCGGTGTTGCCCGCGACCCCGCAGGCGGTGACGGCCGTTCGGACGCGCGGTCCCATCGCCGCCGTGTCCAACCGTTCGAGGAAGCGGCGCCGCAGGGCCCGGACGGCGGTGCCGACCCCGACCCAGGCCAGCACCAGGCCCGCCGCGCCGACCAGGTACCGCCCGGCCGGCAGGTCGAGGGCGGAGGCCGTCCAGTCCTTGGAGGTGTCGTCGCTGCTCGACCGTCCGCCGCTGCCCAGCGCGAAGGCGGCCGTTCCCCAGCAGACCGCAGCGTAGAAGAGCGCGCGGCCGGCGTTGAGGGCGCGCTTGCCCGGCTTGCCGTCCTTGCCACGGCCGAAAGCGGCCGTGGCGGCCCGCCACAGCGCCATGCCCGCGAAGCCGGCCACCAGCAGCCAGAGCACCGCCCGGCCCAGCGGCTGGTCGGCCACCGTGCGCAGCGCGCCCTGGCGGTCGGCCTCGTCCGAGCCCTTGCCGAAGGCGATCCGCAGGGCGAGGTAGCCGACCAGGACGTAGACGACGCCCCGGGCCGTGAACCCGGCGCGTCCGGCCCAGCGCAGCGCGCTGTCCGCCGTGTCGTCGGCGGCCGCTCCCCGGCCGGCCGGTCTTCCGTGCGCTCCTGCGGCCACGACGGCCCCCTCTCGGCAGCGGGCGCCGTGCGCGCCCGGTCTGCCGGGGCGTCTGCCCGGCAGACCGTCGGACACGCGTGCGGGCGAGCGGTGGGACGGGCGGGCGGCCCGGGCGTCAGACGGCCGGGTGCGGGTGGCCCAGGTGGGGGAAGACGGGGAGCAGGTCGACGTGCGGGGGGATGTGGTCGCCGGTGATCTTGCCGCCGGAGACCATGGACAGCCGGGCCGAGGTCACGTCGTCGACCAGGGTCCGCCCGTTGGGGTAGATCGCCGGGCGCGAGCGGTCGTAGCGAAGGATGTCGGGGAGGACGAGCTTCAGCGTCTCGGTGGCCGCGTCCGTGGTGTAGTCACCGGTGTGCTGGAGGACGGCCGTCCAGGGCTCGCGGTACTTCGCCCAGTCGTCGGCCGGTTCGCCCGCGTTGTACGCGTCCTTCACGTCCTCGGCGTTGAAGTAGGCGGTCAGGGAGGGGTGGGCGCCCCGGTCGACGGAGACCAGCCGGCCGTCCTCGTGGAGGCTGACCCGCGCCCAGACGCCGATCGTCGCCTCCGGCCCCAGCTCGGCGTCGGGGACTTCGAGGGCGATGCCGAAGACGTTCGCCTCGGCCATCGCGTCCTTGCCGGTCCAGGTGAAGTTGTTGACGATCCCTTCGAGGTCGGCGAAGAAGGGATCGCTGCGCAGGCCGACGGAGAGCTTGTAGCCGTGCGCCTCGACCACGTCGGGGGCGTCGCCGAAGGCGACCGGGACGCCGGCGAAGAGGATGTCGCCGCTGGCCTCGTGCTGGCGCGCGGCGTCACCGGTGGCCCGGTGGACGGTGACGGTCTGGGCGCCGGCCTCGGGGTCGGAGAAGGTGAAGGAGTAGGCGACGTCCGCCTGGTCGTCCCCGTCGTTGTCGATGTTGATCCGGTAGACCGCGTCCGGGTGGAAGGCGTTGGCCCGGGTCGGCGCGTACGGGTTCACGTCCATGATGAGCACCGTCCGCCCCGAGGCGTCGGCCGCCGGGAACGCGAACAGGTCGGTGAGGTCCAGCCGGGCGTCGCCCCGGGGCGACCGCAGGTTGGGACCGCTGAGGTGGTGGGACATGGCTGCGCTACCTCGTCTCTGCGTTCCCCCCTGGCTGTCGGCTCCGTTGCTACCAGCGGCACCCGTACAAGAGGGGGAGGCCACCCGTACAGAAGACGGCCGTCCGCCGATTTGCGGGCGGCCGGGGGTCTGTGACGGGTAGTCGGAGAGGGACGTCGGAGCTACGGAGTCAGAGGGAGGAGGCGGCGGCGAATTCGACGAACGCCTGCCAGGCGGCGGGCTCGAAGGCCAGCTGCGGGCCGCTCTTGTCCTTGGAGTCGCGGACGTGGACGGTGCCGGGCATGGAGGCGACCTCCACGCAGTTGGCGCCTTCGTTACCGCTGTGGCTGCTCGTGTGCCAGGCAACCTCGACGCACGCAGTGCCCTCGTTGCCGCTGTAGCTACTCTTACGCCAGGCAACCTCGATGCACTGGCCGCCCTCATTGCTGCTGTAGCTGCTCTTGAACCATGCCAGCTCGGTCATCGCTCTCCCAGCATCTTCTCGATCAGGGCCAGCGACTCCGGCGGAGTATGCGCCTGAGCCCTGAGGGTGCCGTACCGTGCGCTCATGATACGGACCTCCTCCGGGTCTGTGATCAGTCGACTGCTCTGCTGCACCTCGATGTAGCCACTCTGGGTTCGACCCTTTGGCGTGATCAAAGTGAACGGGCCACCCATACCGGGATGGTCGAACCGGGCCAACGGCATGATCTGGAGCGACATCCCACGCGTCCGGCCCACTGACAGCAGATGCTCCAGCTGCCCCGCGTGCACCTCCCAGCCCCCCAGAGGGCGGTGCAGAACACTCTCATCGATCACCCAGCTGAAGATGGCCCTGGGCCAGCGCGTCAGGATCTCCTGACGACCGATTCGCGCGGTCACCCGCTGCTCGATCACGTCCTCCGTGAGCAGCGGTTGACGCATTCCGTACAGCGCTCGCGCGTGCGCTTCGGTCTGAAGCAGTCCAGGGAAGACCAGCGTGCTGTACTCGTGGAGTTCAACAGCCTCGGCCTCCAAACCGGCGAAGTCCCTGAACCACGCGGGATGCCGCACTCTGGCCTTCGCCTTGGCTCTCATGACGTCATCCTTAGCGATCGCCAACAGGCCACCCGCATTGAGAATTCTGTCCGCCGCGTCCAGCAACTCGGGTTGCGGCGTTCGCTTTCCCCGCTCTACCGAGCCGATGAGGTGTTCGCCGTAACCGATTTGGTCGGCCAGCTCCTTCTGGGTCAGACCTGCGCGCTCCCGCAGAAGCTTGATCTGCTTTCCGACCGCACGGAAGAAGTCCGAGACCTCACCAAGGTCCTCATCCAGCTCCGGCCGGGCCTCGCCGCTCGCCCCGCCGCCACGTACTCCAGCCATCGCGACCACTCCGAACGTTCTATCCCAGTGAGTCACGCCCGCCAATCCACACAGGCGACCGTGCGCACCCACACAAGTACGCTCCGTACTCGCCGGATGCATGGTCAGACTACTTCCGAGGGACCAGGCTTTGTCACATGAAGTCCGAAATTCCCCTCGACACAGCGACCCCCCGCGCCCACACCGCGCAGCTCACCGCCTCCCCCAAGGGAGCCTCGATCGGGCGCCGGATCGCGAGACAACAACTCACGGCCTGGGGGCTCAACTCCATCGCCACCGAGACCTTCCACTCCGCGCTGCTCGTGATCGCCGAGCTGGCGGCCAACGCCAGCACCCATGGACGTGTGCCGGGCCGCGGGTTCGAGCTCGCGCTCCGCCTCGTCGACAAGCCCCCGGGCGGCGCCACCCTCCGCATCGAGGTGTCGGACTGCCGGGGGGACCGTCACCCCACCGTCCCCGCCGCCTGCGCCGCCCACGCGCAGTCCGGGCGCGGGCTCACCCTCGTCGGCGCGCTCGCCGACCGGTGGGGCAGCATCCCCCGCCACCCCAACGCCAAGACCGTCTGGGCCGAACTCGACCTCCCCCATGCCGCCTGAACGCCCCGGCACCACCCAGGCCACGGTCCTGACCGTGCTCCCTCTGGCCCTGCTGCTCGCCCTCCTCGTCTGGTTGCTCCCCCTCACCGCGCGGCATCATCACCCGGCCCGGCCGCGCCCGGCCCCGAGCGCCCCGACCGCTGCCCCCACCCGCCCCTGAGACCGGTGCCGCACAGGAAGTCGGACCCGGCCCCATGCAGTGGGGCAACCCATATCCCCGCGCAAAAAGCCCAAGCCGTGGACACCCGAACCCCCCCCGAAAAACCCCCCC
>NZ_JBHWUI010000051.1:4857-48812 GCF_042737525.1 Kitasatospora sp. NPDC059973
ACCCCGCGCGCCAGCAACCCCCGGCCGGCCCGCCCCGGCCCCGCCGCCCCCCCCCCGGTGCCCCCACCCCCCCCGTTCCCGGGGCCCCCACCGGAAGTCGGCCGGGCCGACTTCCTGTGCGGCACCGATTCGCGCGTCTCATCAGCCCTTCGCGTAGACCAGCTGACCGCCCACGTACGTCCGCTCGACCCGGGTGGCGGCGATCTCCTCGGGCGGGGCGGCGAAGAAGTCGCGGTCGAGCACCACCAGGTCCGCGAGGTGGCCGGTCCGCAGGCTGCCCGCGTCGTCGTGGCCGTTCACATGGGCGGATCCGGCCGTGTAGGCGGCGAGGGCGGTGGCGAGGTCCAGCCGCTGCTCGGGGAGGAAGACCCGGCCGTCGGTCGCGTCGGGTTCCATCCGGTTGACGGCGACGTGGATGCCGGCGATCGGGTCCGGGCTGCTGACCGGCCAGTCGCTGCCCGCCGCGAGGGTGGCCCCGGCTCGCAGCAGTCCGCCGAACGGGTACTGCCAGGCGGCCCGTTCGGGGCCGAGGAACGGGATGGTGAGCTCGTCCATCTGGGGCTCGTGGGCGGCCCAGAGCGGCTGGATGTTCGCGATCGCGCCGAGTGCGGCGAAGCGCGGGAGGTCGCTCGGGTGGACCACCTGGAGGTGGGCGAGGTGGTGCCGGGTGCCGCGCCGGCCGTTGGCGGCCCGGGCGACCTCGATGGCGTCGAGCGCCTCGCGGACGGCGCGGTCGCCGAGGGCGTGGAAGTGCACCTGGAAGTCGAGCGCGTCCAGGGCGGTGACGTAGCCGCACAGGGCGGCGGGGTCGACGAAGCTGAGGCCGGAGTTGGCGGTGGCGCAGCCGCAGCCGTCCAGGTAGGGGGTGGAGAGCGCGGCCGTGAAGTTCTCGGCTATGCCGTCCTGCATGATCTTCACCGAGCCGGCCCGGAACCGGCCTCCGGTCAACTGCTTACGGCGGGCGACCAGTTCGGGGATCTGGTCGGCGCCCCGGTTGCGGTCCCACCAGAGCGCGCCGGTGACCCGCGCGGTCAGCGTGCCGGCCTCGGCGGCGGCGGCGTAGGCGTCGGACGGGTCCGGCTGGCCGTTGAAGATGCCGAGCAGGGCGTCCTGCCAGCCGGTGATGCCGAGCGAGTGCAGGAGTTCCTGCGCCCGGTGCAGTCCGGCCAGCCGCCCCGCCGCGTCGGTCGGCGGGACGAGCCGGGCGACCAGGCCGGTGGCGCCCTCCTGGAGCATCCCGCTCGGGGTGCCGTCCGGCTCGCGCTCGATCCGGCCGTCGGCCGGGTCGGGGGTGTCCCGGGAGAGCCCGGCGAGTTCCAGCGCCCGGGTGTTGGCCCAGGCGCCGTGGTGGTCGCGGTTGACCAGGTAGACCGGGCGGTCGGGCACGACGGAGTCGAGCAGTTGCCGGGTGGGCAGTCCGCCCGCGAAGCTCTCCATCGACCAGCCGCCGCCGGTGATCCACGTCCGGTCGGGGTGGGCGGCGGCGAACGCGGCGACGCGGCGCAGGTACTCGTCGGCGCCGACCGTCCCGGTGAGGTCGCACTCGGCGAGTTCGGTCCCGCCGAAGACGGCGTGGATGTGCGAGTCCTGGAAGCCGGGGATCAGCAACCGGCCTTCGAGGTCAACGACTTCGGTGCCGGGGCCGATCAGCTCGCGGACCTCGTCGTGGCCGACGGCGGTGATCCGCTCGCCGGTGACGGCAAGCGAGGTGGCGCGGGTGCGGGCCGGGTCGCCGGTGTGGACGGGACCGTTGGTGAAGACCAGGTCGGCCTTGGACATCGGTGGTGCTCCTGGGAGTTCGGCGGCCGGGGCGCGGCCGGGGTCGGGCCAGTAGTCGGGCCAGTAGTCGGAGGTCAGGCTGCGGGGGCGGCCGTCGGATCGGCGGGGGCCGGGTCGGCCGGTTCCGGCCGGTCGAAGTAGGCGGACTTGCGGTGGAAACGGGACCACGCGGCGGCCACCAGTCCGGAGCCGATCATCAGCACCGGCACGGACAGGCCGAACCAGCCGTTGTCGGCCGAGAGTTCGAAGTGGTCCGCGGAGTCGTACAGCATCCAGCAGAGATACCCGCCCACCGCCAGCAGCACCGCCGCGCCGAGCAGTGGGGCGACGACCGCGCGCAGGCCCTCCAGCGGTGAGGTGCGCAGCAGGTGCCGGAACCGGACCGCCGCCGCCACCGCGGTCAGCGCGTAGTAGAGCGCCACCACGATGCCGATCGCGTTGACCGTCGCCGAGATCAGGTCGTTCACGGTCGGGATGACCAGCGAGAGCACCGCGAGCAGGATGGCCGCGCCCGAGATCAGCAGGGTGCCGGCGGCAGGGGTGCCGTAGCGGGGGTGGATCCTGGTCCAGACCGGGCCGAGCGTGCCGTCCCGGCCCATCGCGTACATGCCCCGGGCGGTGGGGATGACGGAGGCCTGCAGCGAGGCCACGGCGGAGAAGGTGAGCGCGATCAGCGGCAGCGCGGCCAGCGGCTGGCGGGCCAGCTTCTCGCCGAGGTACGTCAGCCCGTGCGCGCCGTTGTCCGCCAACTCCTCCATCGGCAGCACCCGTTGGAAGGCCGTCCCGGCGAGCAGGAAGAGCAGCAGCATCACCGCCAGCGCGATGAATCCGCCGCGGGAGGCGTCACCCGGTTCGCGGACCTCCTCGCCGATACTGAACACCGACTCGAAGCCCCAGTAGCAGAACACCGCCAGCACCATGCCCTGCGCGAGGGCGTCCACGGACGGGATCGCGAAGGGGTTGTACCAGTCGAGCGAGAACGGCTGGTCCCCGGCGAACAGGCCGTAGCCGCAGAAGGCCAGCAGCACGACGTACTCGAAGACCAGCAGGTACTTCTGCAGCCGGGCGGCGAGCTCCAGGCCGCGCACCGCGACCAGCGCGGCGGCCACCAGGACGACCATGCCCAGCAGGGTGGCCTGGAGGGTGGAGTCCGCGTCCAGCCGCAGGCCGGCGACCGAGCGGACCCGCGCCTGGCCGAGCAGCTGGATCAGTGCCGAGCCGGTCACCGTCGTGGTGTAGGCCATGAACACCACGGTACCGACGGTGTTCACCCAGCCCGTGAGGAAACCGAGCCAGGGGTTGAGCACCCGGCCGACCCAGGTGTAGCTGCTGCCGGAGTCCGGGTCGACGCGGTTGAGCCGCCCGTACGCGCCGGCGATGCCGAGCACCGGGAGGAAGGCCAGCAGCATGATCGCCGGCAGGTGCAGGCCGACGACGCCCGCCATCAGGCCGAGCCCGATGCCGATGCTGCTGGTCGCCGCGGTGCTGGAGGCGGCGAGGACGATGCCGCCGACCACGCCGACGGACTTGGGCAGCGGGCCCTCGGGGGTGGGCGCGCCGGCTCTCGGGGTGTCGCCGGAGTCCTTGACCGTCGTTGCCAACGGATCACCGCCTTGATCGTGAGGGGAAGGGGTGGCGGCCGGTAGCTGTCCTGGCCGTGGCGGCCATGAAAGCCTCGCCCCGGTCACACGTCAATGCTGTTGTCATAAGGCGCGATGCCCTAGGCTCCCCGCCATGACGGAACGCGTGGTCCCCGAACCGCAACGGCGGCGCCGGAAACCGACCAAGCAGGGCACGGTGCTGTCCGAGCAGGTCATCGTGGCCACCGCCCTGCGGCTGATCGGCCAGCACGGCGCGGCCGCCCTCACCGTCCGCCGCCTCGGCGCCGCACTCGGCGCCGACCCGAGCGCGGTCTACCGGTACTTCCACAACACCGACGACCTGCTGCTGGCCGTCGCCGACGAACTCATCGGCCGCGCCCAGCACGGCCTCGCCCTCACCGGCGACTGGCGCACCGACCTCCACGCGATCGGCATGCGCGTCCACACCGCCTACCTGGCCCACCCCCAGGCCGCCCAGCTCGCCGCCCACCGCACCACCGGGCGCGACCACGAGACCCGGGCCGTCGAGACCATCCTCGGCGTGCTCCGCTCAGCCGGCTTCCCCGACCACGAGGCCGTCCCGATCTACCACGCCTTCATCGACCAGGCCCTCGCCTTCGCCGCCCAGGACGCCGCCGCCCTCGCCCTCCCACCCCCGGCCCGCGCCGCCGACCTCGCCGTCTGGCGCGTCCGCTACGGCCGCCTCACCCCCGCCACCCACCCCAACATCGCCGCCACCGCCCCCCTCCTCATCACCGACATGGACCGCAGCGGCTACCCCTTCGCCCTCGACCTCCTCCTCGAAGCCGTAGCCGCCCGCCTCGCGAAGCACGGGGGCGGTGGACGACCTGTCACCCCACGAGAGCCTTGACCAGCGAGAACACCAGCGCGTCAGCCCTCCCTGACCGCCGGATTCACGGTGCAGAAGTACACCGACTCCCCGCCCCTCTCGAAGAAGAAGCTGCCGGAGTACTGAGCGCGCGTGATCCGTCACTGTGCAGCCCGGCGGCACCCGGATCGACCAGCAACGCAAGGCCGGGAGGGACCGCACTGCCGGTACCACTGTCCGACCCGCTCAAGCGACTTCTCCGGAGCAGCACCCCTCGGCATCGAACAGCCCTGAAGCCCCACACCTTCTTCGTCACCGATCAAGGGGCCGAGACACCTCAGTCGGTCGGTCCTCGGAATTTCGGGGCTCTTCGGGCGAAAAGTATCTGCCGTCGGCACTGCCATCTCTCCAAGCTTTCGATGCTTGTCAAGAGAAATACACACCCCCCTCCTGGGCTTTAGCCCACATTAGCCTCGAGCCAAACACAGTGCCATTCTCGGAGCTGTTCACCCACAGGGTGGGCGGAGCCGCCCCATGAGACACTCGACGTGCTCCGAAACACAGATCGCCCGATAAGGGCACCTCCGAGAATTCCCCCACGGATGACCTTGCTCCCACTGAACGCCTGTCCACTTGGTCCGCATATTATACGAAATATAGCGCCTAGTGAATTTTGTGGGCTCTTTGCCTGCGCTTGGACATCGGATATGGTCGTACGCGTCGAAAGCTTAAGGGGAATTTCGACAGTGATCAGTTCGGCATTTCATGCCGTATTGGGGGGCGACATCTCATGATTTCCGCACGTCAAAACGGGCTTCTGGTCAGCGCGACGCTGGCCGTCGGCGCGACGCTGTTCGGCGGCCTCCTAGGCCCAGTCGGCGTCGCCCACGCCGCCGACTCTACTCAACAACCGGTGACGGTCGGCCGAGTCGCGGGTACCAGCCCAGCCGAGACGGCGGTCAGGGCGTCTCAGGAGCGCTGGCCGGCCCTCACCACTGCAGCTAAAGCAGCGTCACCTTCGGTGGCGGAGAAGCAGGTTGCCCAGAGCGTCGTCCTGGTACGGCAGGGCCAGGACCAGGAAGCCGCGTTGGCGGTTCCGCTGGCCGCCGCGAACAAGGGTCCCCTGCTCTACGCCGCCCCATCTGGCGTGCTCGCATCGGACACCATCGCCGAGATCCGGCGCATCCTGCCCAAGCGGGGCACGGTGTACCTGGTCGGCGGGTTCAACAACCTCGCAGTGGACCTGGTGGCGCGGGCGGGTTTCACACCCAAGGTGCTGCGCGGCGCGACGTTCGAGCAGACGTCCGTGGCCGTCGCTCGAGACGGCATCCAGAACACCCGGGAAGTGGTAATCGCCAACGGATTCAACCCGACGGACCTGATCAGCGCCGCCGCCGGAGCCGGGAACGTTCACGGCGCCCTTGTGCTGACCCGCGACCAGTCGCTGTCCCCGGAAGTCAAGGAGTACCTGGACGGACTCCCTCCCACTGTCGTCAAGACGACCGTGGGCATCTCGGTCCAGAACGTCTATGCCAACACCTACGGCCCGGTCGTGGGCCGCGATGACTTCGAGACCAGCGCCCTGGCGGCAGCCGAGTTCACCCGCAATCCGACGCGGATCACACTGGCCAGCCAGTCCAACGTGACAGAGGGCCTGCTTGGTGCCGCCGACGCGTCCTCTCGGGGCGCTTCGCTAGTGGTGAGCGAGGCGGCCTCGTTGCCCGTTCCCGCGCAGTGGCATGCGAGCGACACCCAGCGGTCGGTGACAGAGGTCAAGGTTGTCGGTGGAACGACCACCGTGAGCGACACGGTCGCCCAGCAGATGGCACAGGCGGCGACCGGAAACGAGACGGACAAGGCACCGACCCTCGACCAGGATCCGGCCAATGCGGCCGAGCTCGTCGCCCAACTCCAGCTCAGCTCCGCCCTCGACGACTGGACGCCGCCGACAACGAAGGCTGCGGCATCACCTCTCGCCCGCGAAGGCCGAGCCGCACCCTCTTCCTCGGGTTCCTCGGGCTACTACGGCGGGATGAATGGAAGCGAGTTCACGTTCTGTGTTCTTCAGCCGTCGCACTACAACATCTGCGACAAGGCCAGTGATCATGCGACCGTCGCGGAGAACGCAGCAAAGCGCGACTTCGCCGACTCGTTGCACAACGGCAAGGGCGATGCATTCCGCCACTGCTACTGGAACGCCCGAATGGCCATAGACATGGGCGTCAACACCGCAAAGGGCTTCGGGGACCGCCATGAGGATGGCGACGGGCCGGAGAACGAGAAGCGGATGGATCTCTACAACAATGCCGAAGGCCGATGGTTCGGCGCGTACTACAACAACGGCTACAGCCACCTTCCCAAGGAAGAGCGGTACCAGGCCGCCAACCACGACTGTGCGGTCAGCGCCGGCGTGGGCGACCTGCACACCATCGAGAAGTAGCAGTCAGGCAGACGGAGAATCGCCAGATGAATCCCCCCCGGCACCGCGCCGCCCGTAGCATCCTGATCGTGTCCCTGGCCGTTCTGGCTGCCGAGTTCATGGCCGGCCTCTGGATCGCCTTCGCCCTCGCCACTCTGGGAAGCGTCGGCCCTGCCGACGACTCCGAAACGAGCTTCGCGCGATACGCCGGGGTGCTTCTCGCCCTAGCCTGGTCGGCGCTCTGCGGATGGGCCGTCACCTCGGTCGTACGCCGGGTCCGTTCCGGCGTGCAGAGCCCGAGCCAGAGGCCCGATCGTCTCCTGGCAGCCATCGCGGCGGCTCATGCCTTGGGCACGGTGGTGGCCGCCGTTCGCGGATTCTGGCCGGCCGCCGCCGCCCTTCTGCTGCTCGGGGCAGTCTTTGTCGCCGGATCCTATCCGTCCAAGGACCGGACCGTCGCACAGCAATCGATGAACACCTAGAACCACAGCGAACACAGTCTGACTCAACCGACAAATGAGGATCCAACGTGAAGCGTCTGTTCAATTCGTGGCGCAGATATCGAAACCGTGCTCTCATTGTCAGCACAGCCGCTGCGACGCTTCTCCTCACCGCCACCCCGGCCAGTTCCGTTGTGGGTGGTTCTGTCGCCGATATCGGTGAGACCCCGTGGGTGGTGAGCATTCGAATCGACCAGGACGGCTTCGAGTGGAACTGCGCCGGTGCGCTCATCGCGCCGGCGCAGGTCATGACAGCCGCCCGGTGCGTCTCGGGCTTCGACCTCGCCACCATTCGTGTTGTCGCCGGCCAGGGCGACCGGGGCGCCGGCGGGGGTACCGAGGCCAAGATCCGAACAGTTTGGGTTCACCCCGGCTACTCCGACGACGACGTCATCCCGAAGAACGACATCGCCGTGCTGACGCTCGCCCGCGATCTGCCACAAACCCCGATCAAGCTCGCCCCGTCCATCTTCATTGGAGGCTCGCCCTACACCGCAGGCAACCCCGCGACTCTCGCAGGATGGGGAAGCACCACCCGTGAGGGCTCCACGTACTCCTCCAAACTCAACAGCGCGATCCTGCCGGTCGTCTCGAGCACGGTGTGCGAGGGCCAGGCCGGTTACGTCGCCGGCAAGAACTTCTGCGCCGGCGACGCCAAGGGTGGGGTGGACGCGTGCTTCGGCGATACAGGCGCCCCGCTCGTTGCGAAGAACATGCTGATCGGCATCACCTCGTACGGCGTGGGATGCGGCGAGCCCGGCCAGTACACCCTCTTCACGAAGACCAATGCCTACTCCTTGTCCACGGATGTCCGCCAGCCCGCCATCCCGATCGTCAACCAGAATTCCCGGCAATGTCTCGCCATTCCGGCCGGGAGCACGGTTCCCGGCGAGACGTCCATTCAGTGGGGCTGCCTCGGTCTGGCCGACCAGCGGTGGTCCGCTCGCCCGGTGCCGGGCACTCCGTATGTAGAGATCGTCAATGCCAACTCCCATCTCTGCCTCAGCATCAACGGCGGAAGCCAGGTCGCCGGCGAGTCGGCAATCCAGTGGGAATGCAACGGCAACACGGACCAGCACTGGACCAAGCAGGTGGATCGTTACCAGGACGGTGAGGCCGTCTACACACTCGTCAACCGCGGATCAGGCCAATGCCTTGCCGTCTGGCAGGCCAGCACGGACCAGGGCCAGAAGGCCGTCCAATGGCCGTGCGCCGACAACGCCGACCACAGGTGGACCTGGTGAATGCCGCGTGGCGGCTGTTCTCCGGCTGAGGGTCAACGGCCGGGTCGGCGAGCTCCGCAAACATTCCTGGAGCGCGCTCGGGGTCTGGCAGTGCAATGGCGCGACGAACCAGCGCTGGTACTTCGAGGCTCAGACGCGTTGAGCACCGCTGCGCACGCCTGCGGCCCCCTCCCGAGTGGTGCTCGGGAGGGGGCCGTTCGGCGTTGTCGAGGGGGTCAGACGGAGGCGGGTGGGGCGGTGGCGGTGCCGGCGGGGGTGCCGAGGGTGCGTTCGGCCTTGGCGACGGCGGCGCGGTAGTAGAGGGAGGCGAGTTGGGAGGAGGGGTCGTCGCGCTGGTAGAAGCCGTAGGAGAGGGCGACGGTGCCGAAGCGTTCGACCGCGAGGTAGCCGCTAAGCGGGACGCCGGCGAGGGTGCCGTCGAGGCGGACGGCGGGGGCGTCCTTGCGGTCGCCCAGGGTGACGGGGGTGACGGTGAAGGTCACGGAAGCGTCGGTCCCGTCGTTGAAGGTGAGGCTGTGGCAGTCGGTGAACGCGTCGGACACCACGGTGAGGTCGCTGGTGAGTTGGGTGGCGTCCTCGGCGGTGAGCGACTCGGTCAGCATCGGGTTGCCGTCGGGGCCGTCGAACTCGATCTCCTGGTGCGGCAGTTGAGAGGACGGCCCGGATTCGTTCCCGTTCAGCAGCGCGCGGAGCGCGTCGCAGCCGGCGACCGGGGAGGCGCCGCCCGCCGCCGTCGGGCTGTCGGCGACCGGGACTTCGGAGAAGTTCGGGCCGAGTTCGGTGTTGCTCAGCAGGGCCGCCTTCAGCTGGTCGGCCGTGGGGAGCTGGCCGGCCGGCGCGGCCGCCCGGATCGTCACGGCCGACGGGGCCGCGGAGCCGGTGGCGATACCGGCCGCCCCGAGGGTGAGCACGGTGGCCACGGCTGCGGCGGTGAGGGCGAGGAGAGGCCTCGGGTGAGACATACGGCCCCCGATCGGGAGTCGGGCAGGGACAGGCACTCAGTGTCCCACCGGGCCTGCGGCCGCGCCCGCCCACGCGGCATCGTCGCAGGTCAGGCCGTAGGGAGGTCAGGTCGGGAGGGGTCGGCGGGCAGGGCGGCCCGGGTCTCGGTGAGCCACTCCACCCAGAAGGACTCCAGCCCGATTCCGGCCCGCAGTACGGCGTGCCGCAGCCGGTCCCCGTCGGCCGGCTCGCTGCCCTCGGCGGGCCGGCCACCCTCCGCCGCCCGGCCCGACGGGAAGTCCCGCCGCTCGATCTCCCGGTAGTCGGCCAACTGCGCACGGTGCAGCGCGAGGTGGCGGGCCAGCTCGGCGTCGAGCCCGGCCGTGCCGACCACCGCCGCCGCGCGCAGCCGCAGCAACAGCGGCTCGCGGACGGCCTTCGGGTCGTCCCCGCCGGCCGTCCACCGTTCGAGCTCGGCGCGGCCGGCGGGCAGGACGTCGTACTCCTTCTTCTGCCCCCGCACCGGACCGTCCTGCGGGAGCGCCCGGATCAGTCCGGCGGTCTCCAGCCGGCCCAGCTCCCGGTAGATCTGCTGGTGGGTGGCGGACCAGAAGAACCCGATCGACCTGTCGAACCGCCTGGTCAGCTCCAGCCCCGAGGACGGCTTCTCCAGCAGGGCGGTCAGGATGGCGTGCGGCAGGGACATGCCCCGATCCTAGATCCCACCGGAGCACCCGCCCCCGTCAGATCGTGGCGGCCAGTTCGGTGCCCTGCTTCACGGCGCGTTTGGCGTCGAGTTCGGCGGCCACGTCGGCGCCGCCGATCAGGTGGGGGGTGATGCCGAGTTCGCGCAGGGCGGCGTCCAGGTCGCGGCGGGGTTCCTGGCCGGTGCAGAGGACGACGGTGTCCACGGGCAGGAGCTGCCGTTCGCCGTCCACGACGAAGTGCAGGCCGGCGTCGTCGATCAGTTCGTAGCTCGCGCCGGCGACCATGGTGACGCCGCGGTGCTTGAGCTCGGTGCGGTGGATCCAGCCGGTGGTCTTGCCGAGGCCGGCGCCGACCTTGGTGGCCTTGCGCTGCATCAGGTGGACGCTGCGCGGGGGGCGGGGCGGCTCGGGGCGGGTGAGGCCGCCGCGCTCGCGGTACTCCGGGTCGATGCCCCACTTGCGGTGGAAAACCGGCGGGTTGAGGCTGGCGGCGTCGCCCTGGTCGGTGAGGTACTCGGCGACGTCGAAGCCGATGCCGCCCGCGCCGAGGACGGCGACCCGCTCGCCGACGGGCGCGCCGTCGCGCAGCACGTCCAGGTAGCCGACGACGCTGGGGTGGTCGATGCCCGGGAGGTCGGCCGGGGTGCGCGGGGTGACGCCGGTGGCGAGGACGATCTCGTCGAAGCCCTCGGCGGCGAGCTGCTCCGCGTCGACCAGTGCGCCGAGGCGCAGCTCGACCGCCAACTCGGCCAGCCGGGTGCGGTAGTAGCGCAGCGTCTCGTCGAACTCCTCCTTGCCGGGGATCCGCCGGGCCACGTTCAGCTGCCCGCCGACGGTGTCGGCGGCGTCGAACAGGGTGACGCCGTGGCCGCGTTCGGCGGCGGAGACGGCGAAGGCGAGCCCGGCCGGCCCGGCGCCGACGACGCCGATCCGCTTGCGCCGCTTGGTCGGTGCGAGGACGAGTTCGGTCTCGTGGCAGGCGCGCGGGTTGACCAGGCAGGAGGTGATCTGCCCGCTGAAGGTGTGGTCCAGGCAGGCCTGGTTGCAGCCGATGCAGGTGTTGATGGCGGCGGAGCGGTCGCCCTGCGCCTTGGCGACGAAGTCGGGGTCGGCGAGCAGCGGGCGGGCCAGCGAGACGAGGTCGGCGCAGCCGTCGGCGAGCAACTGCTCGGCGATCTCGGGGGTGTTGATGCGGTTGCTGGTGACGAGCGGGATGCCGACCGAGCCCATCACCTTCTTCGTCACCCAGGCGTAGGCGCCGCGCGGGACGGAGGTGGCGATGGTGGGGATCCGCGCCTCGTGCCAGCCGATGCCGGAGTTGATGATGGTCGCGCCGGCCGCCTCGACGGCCTGGGCGAGCCGGACGACCTCGGCGAGGGTGGAGCCGCCGGGGACGAGGTCGAGCATGGAGAGGCGGTAGACCAGGATGAAGTCGGGGCCGACCCGCTCGCGGACCCGGCGGACGATCTCGACCGGGAAGCGCATCCGGTTCTCGTAGGCGCCGCCCCACTCGTCCTCGCGGTGGTTGGTGGCGGCGGCGGTGAACTCGTTGATCAGGTAGCCCTCGGAGCCCATGATCTCGACGCCGTCGTAGCCGGCCCGCTGCGCGAGGGCGGCGCAGCGGACGAAGTCCTCGATCGTCTGCTCGACCTGCTCGGCGGTGAGGGCGTTCGGCACGTACGGGCTGATCGGGGCCTGGAGGGCGCTGGGCGCGACCAGGTCGGGGTGGTAGGCGTAACGGCCGAAGTGCAGGATCTGCATCGCGATGCGGCCGCCGGCGGCGTGCACGGCGTCGGTGACGACGCGGTGCCGGTCGGCCTCCGCCTCGGTGGTGAGCATGGCGCCGCCGCCCCAGGGCCGACCGGCCTCGTTGGGGGCGATGCCGCCGGTGACGATCAGGCCGACGCCGCCGCGGGCGCGCTCGGCGTAGAACGCGGCCATCCGCTCGAAGCCGTTCGGCGCCTCTTCCAGGCCGACGTGCATCGATCCCATGATCACGCGGTTGGGGAGGGTGGTGAAGCCGAGGTCGAGCGGGCTCAGCAGGTGCGGGTACGGCTTCCGGGCCCGGTGGGGGTCGGTGCTCATCGGCGTCTCCTGTGCGGCGTGCGGCGGCTCGTTGTTACCACACGGTAGGGGACGTGGAGCCGAGTATGCAACTAGTTGCATAAAAGCGCCCTGCGCGGGACGACGGCCGGCCCGCCCGGCCGCGTCCGAAATTGCCTGACCGCCCGTCAGCTCGGGGCCGGATGTGCGTAGGGTTCCTCCTCGGTGGGGGTTCGGAGGAACCCCGGGACCGGTGGGGGTTCGGAGGAACCCCGGGGAGGGGACGACTGTGCGAGGCGGATCGATAGCCGTGGTCGGCGGCAGCATCGCGGGGTGCGCGTTCGCACGGGCGGCCGCCCGGGGCGGGGCGGAGCGGGTGGTCGTGCTGGAGCGCAGCCCGGGCCGGCTGGAGGACCGCGGCGTCGGCCTCTGCGTCCTGGAGGACCGCTTCGCCGAACTGGCGGGCGCCGGCCACCTCGACGACGGCATGCGGTGGCACCGGCTGACCGAACGGCAGTGGCTGGCGCGCGATCCCGACGGCGGGGGCGGACCGCGCGGGCGGCTGCTCTGGGCGCAGGGGATGCCGTTCCGCTCCTACCACTGGGGCGTGCTCTGGCAGTCGCTGCGCGAACGCACGCCGGACAGTGTGGAGTTCCGGCTCGGCGAGACCGTCCCCGCCGTCGGGAACGGCACCTCCGGTGCCGGCGCCCCGGGCACCGGCGCCGACCACGCCTGGGTGACCGGCGCGGCCGGCGGACGCGAGCCGTACGACCTGGTGATCGGCGCCGACGGGTACCGCTCGGTGGTCCGCGAGGCCGTCTGCCCCGAGGCCCGGCCCGAGTACGCGGGCTACGTCTGCTGGCGCGGCAGCTTCGACGCCCGGCTGCTGGACGGGCTGCCCGGCGGCGCGGCACGCTGGCCGGAGCACGAGGTGATCACGGTCTGCTACCCCGGCGGCCAGGTGGTGCTCTACCGCATACCCGGCCTGGCCCCGGGCTCCACCCAGGTCAACTTCGTCTTCTACGCGCCGACCCCGGCCTGGCTGCGGCCGGGTGACCCGACCAGCGTCCCGGCCGGCGCGCTCACCGGCGGGCAGTTCGAGGAACTGGCCGAGCTGGCCGAGCGGCACCTGCCTTCCTACTGGGCGGGGGTCGTCGCGCTCTCCCCCCGCGAGCGGACCTTCATCCAGCCGATCTACGACCTCGCGACGCCGCGCCGGACCGCCGGGCGCCTGCTGCTCGCCGGGGACGCGGCCACCGTCGTCCGCCCGCACAACACCAGCGGCGCGGTCAAGGCCGTGCAGGACGCCTGCGCCTTCGAGGACGCCTGGCGGGCGGCGGACTCCTGGGCGGAGCTGCTGCCCGCGTACGACCGCGAACGCGGCACGGTGGGGCGGGAGATGGTCGAGGTCGGCCGGCGGCTCGGGCGGGCCCAGGTGACCGGGGCGCCCGACTGGGCGACCATGGACGAGGGCGCGATGACCGCCTGGTGGCGCCAACAGGTCGCCGGCACGGGAGGGTTCGGCGGCCACGCGCTCGGTCGTCCACCGACGGGGCGTCAGAACCCCTGAATGTCAGAGTGATTCACCCCCGGACCGCCGCGTCGACGGTCCGGGGGTGGCGCTGGCGTCTCAGACGTTGACGCCGTAGTCGGTGGCGATGCCGCGCAGGCCGGAGGCGTACCCCTGGCCGATGGCGCGGAACTTCCACTCGGCGCCGTTGCGGTACAGCTCACCGAAGACCATCGCGGTCTCGGTCGAGGCGTCCTCGGAGAGGTCGTACCGGGCGATCTCCTGGCCGTTGGCCTGGTTGACGATCCGGATGAACGCGTTGCGGACCTGGCCGAAGCTCTGCAGGCGGGCGTCGGCGTCGTAGATCGACACGGGGAAGACCACCTTGGCCACCCCGGCCGGCACCGCGTCGAGGTCGACCCTGATCTGCTCGTCGTCGCCGTCACCGCCACCGGTCAGGTTGTCGCCGCTGTGCTCGACCGAACCCTCGGGGCTGCGCAGGTTGTTGAAGAAGACGAAGTGCTGGTCCGAGACCACCTTGCCGAGCGCGTTGCAGAGCAGCGCGCTCGCGTCCAGGTCGTAGTCGGCCCCGGTGGTGGTCCGCACGTCCCAGCCCAGACCGACGATGACGGCGGTCAGGCCCGGCGCCTCCTTGGTCAGCGAGACATTGCCACCCTTGGCCAGCGAAACTCCCACGATGCCCTCCTCGGTTGCTCTCCCTCCGAAAGAATCTACAACACTGTAGAGATCACGAGAATCCATCCGACCTGATGCGCCCCCGTCGTGCGCCCCCGGCAGCACCCACCCGCGCGCGCCGGCCGTCCGACCCGCTCCCCGCACGTCACCGACCTACTCACCGGGCTCCGCCGCCGCCCCCGCCTCGACCGCCCCCGCCTCGACCGCCCCCGCCCCCGCGAGCAGCTCGGCGACGTGCGGCGGCAGCAGGCAGGCCTGCCGCGCCAGCAGGTCGACGAAGGCCGCCGTCAGCGGATCCGGCCGGGTCCGGGTGTACGCCGCGAGCGGGCGCCGCACGGGCGGCTCGGGCAGGCGGACCAGGCCGTCGAAGCCCGGCGGGACGAGGTTGGCGGGCACCAGGGCCGGCCCCAGCCCGGCCGCGGCCAGCAGCGGCGCGGCGGCCGTCTGCTCGGTCCGCACCGCGGCCCTCGGCCGGAACCCGGCCTCCGCGCACGCCCCGTCGAGCAGGTCGGCGAGGCCGTTGCCCGGCGCGTAGTGCACCCAGTCGCGCCCGGACAGGTCCGCCAGCCGGACCACCCGGCCCGCCGGCACCGCGTCCGGTTCGGCCGGCAGCGCCAGCACGAACTCCTCGACGCCCAGCTCCCGGATCGGCCCCTCCCAGTCCGGCGGCGGCGTACCGACCGCGACGTCGGCCTGACCGGCCGCCATCGCCGCGCGCAGCTCGTCGTTGTGGGCGTACTCGCGCAGCCGGATCCGCACCATCGGGTGGAGCCGGTGCCAGGCCCGCAGCACCGGCGGCAGGATGCCGAGGCTGATCGAGTAGACGGTGGCGAGTTCGAGCTCGCCGGCGTCCAGACCGGCCGCGAGACGGGCCGCGGTGCGCAGGCGCTCGGCGTCGGCGAGCGCGGCGCGGGCGTGCGGGAGCACCGCGCGGCCCATCGGCGTCAATCGGACGGCACGCGGCAGGCGCTCCAGCAGCGCCCCGCCGACGGCCCGCTCCAGCGCCCGGACCTGGTGCGAGAGCGCGGGCTGGGTGACGTGCAGCAGCTCGGCGGCCCGGGTGAACGAGCCGGTGTCGACGACGGTCACCAGGTATTCGAGCTGTCGGAGAGTGGCCATGCACAGAGTTTATGGCTCGGCGAAAAGACAAGCCTTGGACGCATCGGTGCAGCTCGGCGCAGGGTGGAACACGAAACCGCCCCCTTCTCCCGGAGTAACGATCATGACCGCCACCTCCCCTGCCACCGCGCCCGCCCTCGCCCCCGCCGCCCTCGAAGGGCGCCGCGTCGTGGTCGTCGGCGCCGGCTCGAACACCGGTCGCGCGCTCGCCCGCACCGCCTCCGCGGCCGGCGCCGAACTGGTCCTGGCCGGCCCCGACCCGCGCAAGCTGGAGTGGACCGCCGGCGAGCTGTCCGGCCCGGCCCGGGTCGTCCCCGTGGACCTCACCGACGAGGCGTCGATCGCCGCCCTCGCCGCCGCGACCGGCCGGTTCGACCACCTGGTCTCGACCGCCGCCATGCCCGCCAACGGCCCGCTCGCCGAACTCGAACTCGCCGACGTCCAGCGCGCGTTCGCGGCCAAGGTGGTCGGCCCGCTGCTGCTGGCGAAGCACCTGGCCGGCCAGGCCGCCACCGACGGGCCGGACGGCGCCTCGTTCACCTTCTTCTCCGGCGTCGCCGCCTGGCGCCCGGCGCCCGCCCGCACGGTGATGGCCGCCACCAACGGCGCGCTGGCCTTCCTGGTGCAGGCCCTCGCGGTGGAGATCGCCCCGGTCCGGGTCAACGCCGTCTCCCCCGGCATCGTGGACAGCGGCGCCTGGGACCGGATGGGCACCGACAAGGAGCCGTTCCTGCGCGCGGTCGCCGAGCGCAACCCCGCCCGCCGGGTCGGCAGCCCGGACGACCTGGTCCGCGCCGTCCTCTTCTCGATGGCCAGCCCGTTCGTCACCGGAACGGTCCTGCACGTGGACGGCGGCGGCCGCCTGGTCTGACCGCGAAGGCCGTGGGCGGGGCGCGGTGCCCCGCCCAGGTGGCGGAGCACGCGCTCCGGCCACGCCGCGAGGTCCGGCCTAGACTGGCCGTGCGGGCCAGGACCCCCGCGCGGGAGGTGCCATGCGCCGCCGGTACAGCTTCCACCTCGACCGGGCGGGCCGGTCCGTCACCGTGAACGTCCGCTCGGGCTGGATCACCGAGACCGAACTGCTGGTGGACGGCCGGGAGTGTGCCTTCCACCGCGTCCACGGCCACGGCCTCTACCCGCTCACCCTGGCCGTCCGGCTGCCCGAGGAGCCCCCGCTGCCGGTCTCGGTCCGGCTGGAACGGACCGGCTCGGCGGAGCACCCGCTCACCTGCACGGTCGACCTGGACGGCACCGTTCACCCGGTGCCGGAACGCGTCGAGCAGTGAGGCGTTCCGGCACCGGGCGTGGAAGGCCGGGCGGCGAGAGCCCGGCGTCGAGGGTCGGGCGTTCCGGCGCCCAGCGGCGAGGGCCCGGCGATGAGGACCCGTGGCCGGCCGCTACCCCGCGAGGGACTGCTCCACGATCTCCTCCACCGCTGCCCGGGCCCGGGCAGCGTCCGCCGCGACCAGCCCGATCCGGGTCCGCCGGTCGAGCACGTCCCCGGCGTCCAGGGCGCCCTCGTGCGTCACCGCGTAGGCGATCTCGGCACGGGTCACGTCGATGCCCTCGGCGATCGGCTCGGCGACGCCCGCCGCCAGGACCTCACGGGCCGCGCCGCCGTGCCGGGCGAGCAGCGAGGCGGGCACGCCGCCCTCCGGCACCGGCCGGCTGTCCCGGTGCCCGGGCGCGCCGACCAGGGGCAGCCGGGCCGTCCAGCAGTCGCGGGCCGGCAGGCCGCGCAGGCGGACGGCGGTGTCCACCGCGTCCTCGGCCATCCGCCGGTAGGTGGTGAGCTTGCCGCCGACCACCGTGATCACCCCGGACGGGGACTCCAGCACCGCGTGCCGGCGGGAGATGTCCGCCGTGCTGCCGCCGCCGGTGTCGATCAGCGGCCGCAGCCCGGCGTAGGCGCCGCGCACGTCCGCCCTGGTCAACTCGGTGGCCAGGGCCGCGTTGACGGTGTCGAGGAGGAAGTCGAGCTCGGCCTCGGTCGGCTGCGGCTCATCCGGGACCGGTCCCGGCGCGTCCTCGTCGGTCAGCCCGATCGCCACCCGGCCGAGCTGCTGCGGCAGCGCGAAGACGAACCGGCTGGTCGAGCCCGGCACCGGCACGGTGAGCGCGGCGACGGGGTGGCCGAGCGCGGCCGCGTCGACCAGCAGATGGGTGCCCCGGCTGGGCCGCAGCCGGATCGACGGGTCGACCTCGCCCGCCCAGACGCCGGTGGCGTTGACGACCGCGCCGGCGGTGACGACCAGGGACTGCCCGGTCAGGCTGTCGACCAGCCGGACCGAGCTGCCGGTGACCTCCTCCGCCCGGACGCGGGTCAGCACGGTGGCGCCGTACTGCGCGGCCGTCCTGGCCAGTGACACCACCAGCCGTGCGTCGTCGACCAGTTGGCCATCGTGCGCGACCAGCGCACCCGCCAGGCCCACCGACCTTACGCCGGGCACCAGTTGGCGGGCCCGGGCGGCGTCCACCCGGCGCATCCGGGGCAGCACCGCCCCGGGCGTGCGCGCGCTCACCCGCAGCGCGTCGCCCGCGAGGAAACCGGCCCGGACCAGCGACGCCTGCCCGGGGCGCAGCAACCCCGGGAGCAGCGGGACGAGTTGCGGCAGCGGGCGAACCAGGTGCGGGGCGGTACGGGTCATCAGCACGCCGCGCTCGACGGCGCTCTCCCGGGCCACGCCGATCCGCCCGGAGGCGAGGTAGCGCAGGCCGCCGTGGACCAGCTTGGAGCTCCACCGGCTGGTGCCGAAGGCCAGGTCGCGGGCCTCGACGAGGACGACGCGGAGCCCGCGCGCGGCCGCGTCCAGCGCCACGCCGACGCCGGTCACTCCACCACCGACGACCAGCAGGTCGACGGCCGGGGTGGCGGCGAGCGCGTCCAGCTCCACCTCCCGCCGGCGGGAGCTGAGTCGGGTGGTTCCGGCGAAAGGCCCGGCGTTGATCGTCATGGCGCGAGGTATCCGTTCGTCACGGCGTGCAGGGTAGGACGCGAGCGGTCAGGGAGCGTTCGACTGCGGGGCGGCCGACCGCAGGGCAGGCGGCCGCGCGACGGGCCGCCGCCCCGGCCCGCACCCCGCGAGCGGTCACGGCGCGAGGTATCCGTTCAGCGCCCGGGCCAGCTCGCGCCGCCAGGCCGCCTCCGGCAGCAGCTGCGCCACCATGCGGTGCGACTGGACGGTGGACTGGGCGATCAGCAGCACCATCGCGGCCAGCTCGACAGGCTCGCCGGCGCGGATCGAGCCGTGCGCCTGGCCCTGTTCGATGCCCGTGCGCAACGCCTCCAGCAGCCCGAGCTGGCTGGTGCCGAGCCGCTCGACGACGTACTCGAAGAGCGCGTCGGAGTCGGCCGAGCGCAGCAGGGCGGCGAGCACCGGGTGGTCGCGCAGCCGGACGGCGACCTCGACGACGCCCTCGACGAAGGCGGCGCGGTCCTCGCCCACCAGCGGGACGGTGGCCTGGGTCGCCTGGATCTCCCGGGTGAGCAGGGCCCCGATCACCGCCCGGACGTCCGGCCAGCGCCGGTAGACGGTCGGCCGGCTGACCCCCGCGCGCCGGGCGATCTCGGCCAACTGCGTGCGGCGCACGCCGAGGTGGACGATCAGTTCGGCGGCGGCGTCGAGAATGGCGTCATCGGTACTGCGCGGCTCGGCCGCACGCGGCTCGGCTCCCGGCGGCTCGGCCGCACGCGGCTCGGCTCCACGCTGCGCAGGGCCGCGCGACTCCGCGCCACGGGCCTCCGCACCACGGGCCTCCGCGCCATGGGACTCCACGGCACGGGACTCCGCGCCGTGGGACTCGGTGCCCGCCCCGGGGCCGTCCGGACGGCCGTCGTGATCATCGTTACTACTTGACATGATGTGTGAAACTGTAACGCATGGCACCTGAGACGCAAGCGGGACCGGCCCACGCCGCGCTGCCGCTCCCCCCGATGAAGTGGGACGCCTGGGGCGACCCGGCCCTCGCCAAGGAGCTGTCGGCCGACATCAAAGCCCTGCTGGCCGCCGCCCTCGGCGTCACCGGCGACGCGGCCCCCGGGCCCGCCGCCGAGGAGGTCACCCTGCGGCCCTCGCGGCTGACCGAGGCGGACCTGAAGGCACTGGCCGCCGTGGTCGGCGAGACCCACGTCAGCGCGGCCTCCGCGGACCGCCTCCCCCGCGCGGGCGGCAAGTCCACCCCCGACCTGCTGCGCCGCCGCAGCCGCGAGCCGCAGGACGCGCCGGACGCCGTCGTGCTGCCGGGCGGCGAGGACGAGATCGCCGCCCTGCTCGCGCTCTGCGCCGAGCGCCGGATCGCCGTGGTCCCGTTCGGCGGCGGCACCAGCGTGGTCGGCGGGCTCGACCCGGAGCGCGGCGGCCTCACCGCCGTCGTCTCGCTCGACCTGCGCCGCCTCGACGGGCTGCTCGACCTGGACGCCACCTCCGGCGAGGCCGTCCTGGGCGCGGGCCTGACCGGCCCGGCGGCCGAGGCGCTGCTCGCCGAGCACGGCTTCGAACTCGGCCACTACCCGCAGAGCTTCCGCTTCGCCACCATCGGCGGCTTCGCGGCCACCCGCTCCTCCGGCCAGGACTCCGCCGGGTACGGGCGCTTCGACGAGATGGTGCGCGGCCTGCGGGTCGTCACCCCGGCGGGCGTGCTGGACCTCGGCCGCGCCCCCGCCTCCGCCGCCGGCCCCGACCTGCGTGAACTCTTCCTCGGCTCGGAGGGCACGCTGGGCGTGATCACCGCCGTCCGCGTCCGGATCCACCCGGTGCCCGCCGTGAAGGCCTACGAGGCGTGGTCCTTCCCGGACTTCGCCACCGGCGCGGCCGCACTGCGCGCGGTCGAGCAGCAGGACACCGGTCCCACGGTGATCCGGCTCTCCGACGAGGCCGAGACCATGGTCAACCTCGCGATGACGGAGAAGATCGGCGGCGAGCCCGCCGTCACCGGCTGCCTGGCGGTCACCGTCTTCGAGGGCTCCGCCGACCAGGTCGCGACCCGTCACCGGCTCACCCGGGACGTCCTGCTCGCCGCCGGCGCCACCTCGCTCGGCGAGGCACCGGCCCGGGCCTGGGAGCACGGCCGGTTCAACGCGCCGTACCTGCGGGACTCGCTGCTGAGCGCGGGGGCGCTCTGCGAGACCCTGGAGACCGCGACCGACTGGCGACGGCTCGCCGACCTCCGCCTGGCGGTCACCACCGCGCTGACCGGCGCCCTGCCCGGCGCCCTCGTGCTCTGCCACATCTCGCACGTCTACCCGACCGGCGCCTCGCTCTACTTCACCGTCGTCGCCGCGCTCGGCGAGGAGCCGCTCGCCCGCTGGGCCGTCGCCAAGCGCGCCGCCGGGGACGCCATCCTCGCCAACGGCGGCACCATCACCCACCACCACGCCGTCGGCGCCGACCACCGGCCCTGGATGGCCGAGGAGATCGGCGAGCTGGGCGTCCGCATCCTGCGGGCGGTCAAGGCCGAGCTGGACCCGGCGGGCATCCTCAACCCCGGCAAGCTGATCCCATGACCGACCGGAGAACCATCACCCGGGTCGTTCTCCTCACCAACCCGGCCGCGGCCGCCGGCCACGCCGAGCCGGCGGCCCGCCGCGCCACCGACCGGCTGCGCGCCCTGGGCGTCGAGGTCGACGCCCGGGCGGGCTCCTCGGCCCAGGAGTCGCTCGACCTGGCCCGCGCGGCCGTCTCCGCCGGCTCCTGCGACGCCCTGGTGGTCGTCGGCGGCGACGGCATGATCAACCTCGGCCTCCAGGCCGCCGGGGGTACGGACGTCCCCCTGGGCGTCGTCCCGGCGGGCACCGGCAACGACCACGCCCGCGCGTACGGGCTGCCGCGCGGCGAGCCGGAGGCGGCGGCCGACGTCATCGCCGCCGGCCGCACCCGCACGGTGGACCTCGGCCGGATCACCTCGGCGGACGGCACGCGGCGCTGGTTCGGCTCCGTCCTCGCCAGCGGCTTCGACTCGCTGGTCAGCGACCGCACCAACCGGCTGCGCTGGCCGCACGGCCGGATGCGCTACAACCTCGCCATCCTGGTCGAGTTCGCCAACCTCCGCCCGCTCCCCTTCCGCCTCACCCTCGCCGACGGCACCGTCATCGCGCGCGACCTCACCCTCGCGGCGGTCGGCAACACCAGCAGCTACGGCGGCGGCATGCTCATCTGCCCCACCGCCGACCCCACCGACGGACTGCTCGACATCACCCTGGTCGACGCCATGCCCCGCCACCGCATCGCCCGCTTCTTCCCCACCCTCTTCAAGGGCACCCACGTCGATCACCCGGAGGTCACCACCCACCGCACGCCCTCGCTGCGGATCGACTCCCCCGGCATCACCGCCTACGCCGACGGCGAGTTCATGGCCGCCCTGCCGGTCGACGTCGAGGCCGTCCCCGGCGCCCTGCACCTGCTCACCCCGGCCTGGACACCGGCCTGAAGACCGGCCTGAGACCGGTCTGAGACGGGCTGAGGCCCGGCCGCGGGCTGCCCCGTCCGCCGGGCGGGGCAGCCCGGTCACCGACCCCCGGGGCCGGGCACCCGCACGGACGCCGTACCGGCGGCGGTGGCGGCCTCGACCCCCAGGCCGGTGTCCTCGAAGAGTCCCGGCCCTTTTCCGGGCACCGCACGCCCCGACGTCAGTGGAACCCGCCGCCACCTCAGGGCGATGAGCTGAGCCTCCCCGGCCCCCGCGCGAGAAGTCGGACCGGCCGACTTCCGGTGCGGGGCTGTCGCGCGGAGGATGCCGGGGCCCTACCTCCCGGAAGTCACCAGCCGCGGGACCGGTCCGCCGCTGCCGCCCGCAGCCGCCTCACCTCGGCGATCAGGCGGGGGACGTCCTGGCGGGCGGCCGCGATGAAGTCGATGTCCGCGTCGAGCCTCGGGTCCTGTCCGGGCAGTTGGGCGCCCTCGACGAAGCGGCTGACGTAGATCTCGTCGTCCGGCTCCGCCTCGGGGCGGACCTGGATGAAGCTGTCGCCGCCGACGCCGTGGCGACCCTCCAGCCAGGCGGTCCACGGGCCCGGCGCCGCCGCGGCGGCGCGCCGTTCCATTGCGCTGAGGTCTTCCTCGGTCAACGGTCCGTCAGCTGTCATGCGCCGATCCTCCCGTCACCCCGCCCGGATGTCCACGTGCCGGGCCCGGGGACGGGCGTCATCCGGCCGGTCCCGAGGAGCGGGTGCGCGCGCTCAGCCGACGAGCCGCCGGCGCCAGTCCAGCGGCCGCACCTCGACGGCACTGGCCGGGTCGCCGTCCCAGTCCGCCGGCAGGCCGGCCACCGCCAGGGCGGCCACCACCTCACGGCCGACGGCGGCGGTGGTCTCCGCCGAGTCGTCGAAGCCCCCGTAGTACAGCGACAGCCCGTGGCCGGCGGCGGCCGCGTCGGTGCTCTGGGAGTGGAAGTAGAGGAAGCCCCGGGCGTCCGGCGAGCCCGCGCCGGCGATCTCGGCCTGTCCGCAGGAGTGGCAGCAGGTGAAGTTCTCGCGGGCCGTGATGCCGGCCGCCTCCAGTGCCGCGAAGGCACGGGTGAGCCGGTCGGCGTCCGTCTCGCCCTCCCAGCCGGCCTGCTCCTCGGCCCGCTCGCGCCACATCCGGTCGACCAGCGCCCGGGCCTGCGCGGGCGAGACCGGTCGCCGGTCACCCTTGACCAGGTAGTCCTCCGCCAGTTCGGCGAGTTCGGCCCGGGTCGCGTAACCGCCGGCCAGGCTCTGGCGGAGGCGGTCCTCCAGCTGCCTGCGGTCGTCGTCGGGCAGCTCCAGCGGCGGCGCCGGCGTCTCGGGCGCCGGTGTCAGGTCGAGCCGCCGCCAGGCCAGGCCGGCGTCCCAGCCGTCCGCCCGGCGGGCCCAGCCCGTCATCGCGGCGATCACCGGACCGGGGTCGTCGAGCAGCACCCGGAAATGGCGGTCGTTCGAGCCCTCGCGGTGCTCCAGGGTGTAGTCGCCACCGGCCTCGCGCCAGACCTGGACGAACACCTCGGCGGGGCCGGCAATCCGCTCCACCACCAGGAAGCGGTCGCCCGGCCCGCCGATCCGGCGCACCAGCGCGGCCAGCGCCTCGGCGGTCACCCGAAGGTGCCGCTCCCCGTTCTCCGTCTGCACCTCGATCGCCAGCATGCGGGCCACTGTCGCACAGCCCACTGACACGTCGTCCGGGAGGTCCCTGCCGCACAGGGGACACCTGCCTCATGTGTCCGGGACTCCGGGCACCGAACCATGGACGCATGCCCCCCACGGGACGCTCCTCCCCCGACCCGGGGAAGTCGTCCGGAAAGGAAGCTCCGTGGCCATCCTCGGACAGTCCAACTGGCGGTACTGCGGCAAGTGCTTCGGCCTCTGGTTCAACGGGAACCCGACCAACGGCGTCTGCCCCGCCGGCGGTGCGCACACCTCCTCGGGCAGCTTCGACTACCTCCTGCCCGCCAACAACTTCAGCGGCATCGCGCCCGCGGGCGCCGGGAAGGAGGCCGCGACGGAGGACGACGACGGCGCCTGACCCCTCGCACGCCGCGGACCCCGGGCCGATTCGGCCCGGGGTCCGCGGTACGGACGACGAGTCAGCCCTTCGGGGCCGGCGAGGGGAGCGCACCGGACACCAGCGGCCACTCGCGGTGGAACGGCGGCAGCGGGAGCTTGCCCTCGATGATCGGGGTGCCGAAGACCTTCAGATGGGCGAGCAGCGCGCCGTTCAGGTCGACCCCGCCCAGCAGGGCCCAGCTGCCCTGGAGTTGGGGCGCGCCGCCCGGGACGTCCACGGTGAGCGAGCCGTCGGCCCGGGCCCGCAGGTACGGGGCCACGGTGGCCTCGACGCCGACGGTGTCGTACAGGCCGACGCTCACCTCGGCGCCCAGCGCGGCCCGGGCGGCCGCCTTGCCGGTCAGCCGCACGTGGACCGGGGAGACCTTGGTGTCGGCGGCGTCGGTGGACGAGGTCCAGCCGCGCCCGCCGGCGTAGTCGGCGTGCACCGCCCAGGTACCGGTGACCTCCTGTTCGGCCTCCAGGTGGACCTGGCCGTCGGCGCTGACCTCCAGGTAGCAGGTGAGCCCGAGGTTCACCACGACCGGCAGGCCGGCCACCGTGATGACCGGGCTGGCCTGGAGCTTGGCGAAGGGCACCCGGATCGGAGCGGCGCCGGTGTCTCGGGCGAAGTCACCGGTGACCTTCCACTGGGCGTGGGCGCCCAGGTCGAAGCCGATCGACGCGGTGCGCGGACTGCCCACGCCGGCACCGTGGTACGCGAAGTGCACGGCGGGGTGGAGCTGGAGGGAGCCGGAGGCGTCGGCGCTCAGCCCCTCCGGGAGCGGGATCGGCGCCTTGACGTCGACCTCCAGCGTGCCGGACGCGTCGGCCGTGGTGGTGCCGCTCTCCCGGCCGACGGTCGCCTTGACGTCCTTGACCAGGGGCGTCACCTTGATCGCCTGGGGGTCGACGGCCACCTTGCCGTCCGCCTCGGCCCCACCGAGCAGTTCGGTCAGTGTCGCGGGCCGGGTCGCCAGGGAGACCGACCCGCCGCTCGCCGAACGGACGGCCGTGACGGCGACCAGGGCGCCCTGCGGCGCGGCGGCGGTCGGCGGGCTGGCGATCAGCTGACCGGGCCGGACGGCCTCGACCGCGGCCGTCGACCCCGGCGAGGAGCTCGCGAACGGGCTCGCGGACGGGCCCGCGGACGAACCGGCGGACGCGCTCGCCGACGGACCCGCCGAGGGTGCCGACGGCCCCACGGCCGCCAGGACCGCCGTACCGGCGGCCGGGTCGTACGCGGTGAGCTGGAGGTTCCGGGCGGCCGGGGAGACGGCCGCGCCGTCCGCACCGGGCACACCGACGGCGGCCTGCTGCGCGCCCGGTTGCGCCGCCGCCACCGGCAGGGTGGTGGCGGCGGGACGCCCGGAGGCGGTGGGCGCGCCGGCCGGGGTGGCGGCCCGGGCCTGCGGCGAACCGGTCGGGGTGACGGCGGCGACCGGGTGGCCGGCACCGGAGGCCGGGGCGGCGACCGGGGCACCGCCGGTCGCCGCGGCCGTCGCGGAGCCCGGCCGGTCACCCGAGGTCGGCCCGCACGCGGCGACACCGAGCAGCACCAGTGAGACGAGGGCAGGGCGGACCGCCATGCCGAGGGAACTCTTCAACAGGACTCTTTCGGAGCGGCGGACGAGGACACGACCGCCCGTGATCAGTGGAGGCAGGGAGGCGGCTCGCACGGCCGCGCCGCCATGTTACTGACGAGGAATCACCTTGTCGAAGTCATGCACATGCCCCACCGGCGCCCGGAACGGCCGCCAACTCAGCAGCTGGAGAGACCAGTTGACGCCACGGAGACACGCCGACCCCGACCTTCGGCGGGCCTCAGCCCCCCGCCAACCCGTCGACCGGCGGGGTCCGCACCCCCGCCGACCGGGTGGCGCCCGAGCCCGTCGCCCGGCCGCCGGCGCCCACTGCGGCGGTCGTGACCGGCCCGCCGGAGGACGTCGTGGCCGGCCTCGCCCGGTACCGGGACGCGGGGGCCCGCCCTGTCGTCGTCCGCCCGGGCGCGCTCGACGTCGCCGACCAGCGCGACCAGCTGCGACGGCTCACCGCACTGCTGCCCGAACTGGCCTGACAGTCCTGCCCGGAGGCCCGGGCGGCCCGGGTCAGATCCCCCGCTTCGCCGTGATCACCCGGTCGTCGATCGCGGACAGCAGGGCGGCGTGGTCGGCCTCGGTCCGGTCGGCGTAGCTGACGGCGAAGTCGGCGATCGCCTCCGCGAAGGTGTCCGACGAGCCCAGGTAGCCCGCGATGGCGAGCCGGTCGCCGGAGCGGGCGTGGGCGCGGGCCAGCGCGCGGCCGCAGAGGTCCGCGTAGTCCCGCAGACCGGACCTCGTCATGTCGGCGATCTCCACCGAGCCCTTCATGTCCCGCAGTTGGCGCCCGTAGTAGTGGCGGCCGGCCGGGCCGGTGGTCCAGCCGAGGAAGATGTCGCTGACGGCCTGCATCAGGTGCTGGCCGACCACCACCCGGCGGCCGCCGTGGGTACCGGTCACCTCGGCGCCGACCCGGCTGCCGGCGGGCAGGTGGTCCTCCAGGACCGACCGGGTGGCCTCCTTGACCTGGAGGAAGAGCGGGTCCCGGGCGTCGCGCCCCTCCAGCAGGATGATGTAGCAGCGGGTCCCGACACTGCCGACGCCGACCACCTTGCGCGCCGCGTCGACGAACTGGAACCGGTCGAGCAGGACGCGGCGGTCCTCGCTGAGGGTGGCCCGGTAGTCGCTGAAGATCTGCCCGACGGCACCGAACTCGTTCTTCGTCAGCGGCTGGATCAGGGGCGGCTCGCTGATGATGTGGCGCTGGCCGTCCCGTTCCTCGGTGAGCTTGCCGAAGGCCTGCAGGCTGGTGCGGCGCCGGGCGTGCGCCATACCGGCCTCGACCCGCTTGCGGCGCTTGGACCTGCTGATCAGCGGGAGGAGGTCCTCGGTGTCGATCCGGGCGTACCAGACGTCGAGTTCGCCCATCGCCGCCAGCCGCCGCATCGCGGTGGCGTAGCCGAGCGCGGCGGTCAGCGCGGCCCGGCGGACGTGCGCCTCGTCGTTGCCGTTGTCGCGGGCCGCGACGGCGGCGCTCGCGGCGAGCCGTTTGACGTCCCACTCGAACGGGCCGGGATAGGTCTCGTCGAAGTCGTTCAGGCCGAAGAGCAGCGCCCGCTCCGGCGAGGCGTACATGCCGAAGTTCGCCAGGTGGGCGTCACCGCAGAGCTGGACGGTGATGCCGGTGTCGGGGACGGCCGCGAGGTCGGCGGCCAGCACGGCGGCCGCGCCGCGCAGGAAGGCGAAGGCCGAATCGGCCATCCGGCCGTAGCGGATCGGCAGCAGCTCGGCGACCCGGTCCGCCCCCTGCCGCTCCAGCACGGCGATCGGGTCGGGCCGGTCGGCCGCGGGGATCCAGCGGCCGTGGGCCGAGCGCGAGACCCGTTCGCGGGCGGCCCGGCCGCGCCGGCGGCGTTCGGCGGGACTGGTCATGCGCGCGCTCCTCGGTCGGACGGCAGGGCCGGTGCCCCTCCCGCGACGCTAGGTCAACCGCGGGGGCCCGGCACGTCGAGGCGCCGGCGGGCGGGACGGCCGCCCGCCGGCGCGCGGCCGAACGGGTGAGGGGACGGAGCGGTGGCCACCGGCCCGGCCGGCGCGCTACTCCACGACGAAGTCCGCCATCATCGCCATGTCCTCGTGCTCCAGGTTGTGGCAGTGCAGCATGTACGTCCCCGGGTAGTCCGTGAAGCGGACCAGGATCTCCACCGACTCGGCCGGCCGCAGGTCCACGGTGTCCTTCCAGCCGGCGTCGTAGCGGCCGGGTTCGGCGCCGTTGCGCGAGAGCACCTGGAAGGGGTCCAGGTGCAGATGGACGGGGTGGTGGACGTCGGTGAAGAAGCGCCACTTCTCGACGGTGCCGAGGGCGGGCCGGGCCAGCGAACGGCCCGGCTGGTAGGGCTGGTTGTTGATCGTCCAGCCGTCGTTGCGGCTGCGGCGGAAGCCGAAGGTCCGGGTGGTCACGGCCGCGGCCGGATCGAGCCGTTCGAGGGTGCAGAGCCGCTCGGGCACGGCCGAGTCGTCGGTGACGGTCCGCGAGGACACGTCGAACACCATCACCTCGGCGTCCCGGTCGGTGCCGAACCGGTTCATCAGGCGGACCGACGTCCCCGGCGGGTAGCGGGCGAAGTCGACCACCAGGTCGAAGCGTTCGGCCGGGGCGATCTCCAGCGCGTCGTGCGCCAGCGGGGCCTCCAGCAGGCCGCCGTCGCCGCCGATCTGCACCAGCGCGTCGCCGCCGGAGGGCTGCGGGTCGAGTTCGAGGCGGTAGAGGCGGGCGTTGGAGGCGTTCAGCACGCGCAGCCGGTAGCGGGCGCGGTCCACCGCGAGCCGGGGCCAGGGGGCGCCGTTGACCAGGATGACGTCGCCGAGGACGCCGTTCATGTAGTCGTCGGTGACGCCGGGGACGGCCAGCGCGGCATCGGTGGCCGGGTACTGGAAGGAGCCGTCCTCGGCGAAGGAGCGGTCGGCGAGCATCAGCGGGACGTCGCGTTCGCCGCGCGGCAGCGGCAGCGCGTCCTCCTCGTCGTCGTGGACGAGGTGGAAGCCGGCCAGGCCGCGCCAGACGGCGGGGCCGGTGAAGCCCATCCGGTGGTCGTGGTACCAGAGCGTGGCCGCGCGCTGGTGGTTCGGATAGGTGTAGGTGCGCTCTCCGTCGGCGGTCCGGGCGGCGGCCGGGTCGGCCGGGTGGTGCGCCATCCCCGGCATGCCCGCCATCCCGGCCATGTCCTGGGCGCCCCGGGCACCGCCGCCACCGACCGGTAGCAGCAGGTCGGTCGGGTAGCCGTCGCTGTCCGCCGGGGTGTGGCCGCCGTGCAGGTGGACCACCGAGGGCACCGGCAGCTCGTTGCGGTGGCGGACCACGCTCTGCCGCCCGGCCCGCACGGCGAAGGTCGGGCCGGGGAAGCTGCCGCCGTACGTCCAGGCCTCGGTCCGCAGGCCGGGCAGGATCTCCAGCCGCGCGCTCCGCTGGGTGATCTCGTAGTAGTCGGTGGTGCCGTCGGTGCGGACCGGTTTCAGTACGGGCGGCACCGGGAGCGGCACCTGGAACGGGGCGGGCGGCTCCATCGCGCTGAGCAGCAGCCGGCCCGGCCGGGCCTCGGCCAGCAGCCGGGTGGCCGAGGGGAGGGCGAACGCGCCGATCCCGCCGGTGCCGACCACGGCCGCGCCGATGCCCAGGAACCGGCGGCGGTTCACTGGGCGACCTCCACCGGTCCGCCCGGGCGGGGCAGCCGGCCGGCGCCCTCGGGGTCGGCCGCGGTGGCGCCGGCGCGGGCCGGCAGCGGCAGCCGCCAGGCGCCGGCCAGGCCGGCCAGGATGCCGCCGACCAGCAGCACCCCGAGCACCACGTGCACCCCGATCGCGCGGTTGTAGCCGACGGCGGTCTGCAGGGTCACCGTCGCCACCAGGAGCAGCGCGAGCCACAGCGGCCCGCGCGGGCCGCGCCGGTCACGGCCGGGCCGGCGGACCAGCGCCCCGGCCACGAGCTGGCAGCACGCCGCGACGAGCACCGCCCGCGCGGCGGCCTCGTGCAGCGCGAGCGACTCGTAGTGGCCGTTGAGGTAGCTGCCGGCCAGCGCGGTCTGCAGGACGGCCAGCGCGGCCAGCGCGGTGGCGCTCGCCCGCAGCAGGATCAGCGGCCGACGGGGCGCGGGGGCCACGGGAGGACTGCTCATGGGTGGGCTTCTCTCTGCTCGGCCGTGAGGCGGGAACCGGTGCGGAAGGGTGCGAAGGGGCTGCGGAACGACGGCGGGAGGATTGACTGCGGAAGGAGACGACGGCGGGAACGACGACGGCGGGAACGGCTGCGGAGGGAACGTCTGCGGAACCGGTACGGGAAGCGGCCCGGTGGGCCTGGGCGGAGGGGGAACGGGAAACGCCTCCGGAGGCGGCTCGGCCCCGGACGGCGCGGCCGACACCGTAACCGACCGGGCTCCCGGATCCGTGGCGCCGAACCGGGGGCAGGTCGATCACCACCCCGTTGCGCCCGCCTGGGCCGGAGCCCTCACCCGAACGGGCGGTACGCCACCCGCGCGCACCGCCCGTCCCGCCACCCCGAGGCCCACACCCCCACCCCCCGGCCCACCCGAACGGGCGGTGCGCCGCCCGCGCGCACCGCCCGTCCCGCCGTCAGGAGCCCCCAGGGGTCCCCGCTACTGCCGGCCGCCGCCCGCCGCGACCGGGTGGTCCCGCAGCAGGAGGCGGGCCGGCAGGCCGGTCGAGCCGAGGCAGAGCAGCACCGCTCCGGCGGCCAGCGGCAGCGCGAGGCCGACCGGGATGTGCGGCGCCGAGCCGGTGATGCCCCGGGTGATCGGCAGCAGGGTGACCCAGGCGATCACCGCACCGACCGCCAGCCCGGTCGCGGCGACCAGCAGCGCCTCCCAGCGCATCATGCCGCGCACCTGACGGCGGGTCGTCCCGGCCAGGCGGAGCAGCGCCACCTCCCGGCGGCGGTCCAGCACCGTCATCGCCAGGGTGTTGGCGGCGGTGACGGCGGCGAAGCCGCCCAGCACACCGGCCATCACCGCGTTCGCCCAGGCGCCGATCTCCTGCGCCTTGTCGGCCTGGGCGACGAAGCCGGCCCGGTCGGCGACGGTGGTCGCGCCGGCGCCGGAGAGGTTGCCCAGTGCGGCGGCCACGGCGGCCCGGTCGGCACCGGGGGCGTCCGCGACCAGCAGCTGGCTGTCGTAGCCGGCGGTGACGTGCTCCGCGACGGCCGCCCGGGGCAGCAGCACCTGGCCGAAGCCGAGGCCGCGCTCGTAGGTGGCGACCACGGTGGGCTTGACCGGGGTGCCGTCGCCGAGCCAGAGCGGGGCGCGGTCGCCGACCGTGACGCCGAGGGCGTCGGCCAGACCGGCGTCCAGGGCGACGGTGTCGGCCGAACGGGCGAGCTCGGCCAGCGAGCCGCTCTTCACCCCGAGGTCGAGCACCGCGGGGAGCTTCGCCGGGTCGCCGCTGATGCCGAGCGTGTTGGCGGTGCCGAGCACGCTGCCGTCGCGGTACACCGTGCTGGTGCGCAGCACGCCGACGGCGGCGTCCACGCCGGGCACCTTGGCGGCGCGGTCGGCGCTGCCGGCGGGCAGGCCGGGGCCGGTCGAGCCGACCACGTGGTCGGCGGTGATGCCGGTGCGCACCTGCTCGCCGGTGACGTGGGTGATGGTGCTCTGCATGAAGAGCAGGGTGCCGCAGAAGGCGGTGACCATGACGATCGGCGTGATCGCGGAGGCCAGCCGGCGGGCGTTGGCCCGGGTGTTGTCGACGGCGAGGGAACCGGGCGCGCCGGCCCCGGCCCGCAGCGGGAGACCGAACACCCCGGCGGCGACCCCGGCCACCCAGGGACCGAGCAGGGCGACGGCCATCAGGAAGCACATCACCACGCCCAGGGCGGTGTTGGCGGCCTTCGAGCCGTCCAGGCCGGCCGCGACGGCGGCGAGCGAGACACCCCCGGCGGCGAAGAGCAGCCCGACCACGGTCCGGACCGTGCCGGGGCGGCCGGCCTCGACCGCCGCCGCGCCGAGGGCCTGGCTGGGCCGCAGCCGGGACGGGCGGCGGGAGGCGAAGAAGCCGGCGGTCAGCGCGGCGATCGTGCAGGTCGCCACGGCGGCGAGCATCGGGATCGGCCCGACGTCCAGCGGCACGGCCGCCGGGACGGCGCCGCGGTCGGCCAGCTCGCCGAACCACCAGCGGGCCAGCGCGAGGCCGGGGAGGATGCCGAGGGCGCCGGCGATCGGTGCCACCAGCACCGCCTCGGTGGCGATGGTGCGGCGGATCTGGCGCGGGGTGGCGCCGATGGCGCGCAGCAGGGCGAACTCCCGGGCCCGCTGGCCGGTCGCCAGGGCGACGGTGCTCATCACGACGAACACCGCGGTCATGGTGGCGATGCCGCCGAAGGAGCCGCCGAGGGCGGTGAGCATGGTCCGGCTCTCGGCGAGCAGCGGCTGCTCGACGGCGCCGCGGGCGTCGCCGGTGAGCACCTCGGCGTCGCCGCCGACGGCCTGGCGGACCTGGGCGGCGAGGGCCTTGGCGGTGACGCCGTCGCGGGGGACGACGGCGATCGCGTCGACCCGGCCCGGGTGGCCGGAGATCCGGTCGGCGACCTGGTCGGCGAACCACGCGGTGGCGGCCGGATGCTGCGGGCCCGCCCCCGGGGAGGCGGCGAGGCCGGAGATCCGGTAGGTGCCGGCGCCACCGGGCCCGGTCAGCGCGAGGGTGGCGCCCGGCGCGAGGTGGGCGGCGTGCGCGGTGTCGACGTCCAGGACGACCTCGCCCGCGCCGGGCGCACGGCCCTCGACCAGCTTCTCGCCCGCTCCGGCGATGCCGAGGGCGGCGATGCCCCGGCCGGTCAGACCGGGCACGCCGGGGGCGGAGCCGGCCGGGATCGGGAAGGCGGTGTCCGGCCGGGCGGCCGCGACACCGGGCTGGGCCGCGATCCGCCCGGCCAGCGCCGCGTCGACCCGGGCCCGCTCGGGGACGGGCAGGCTCTCGACGTCCTCGTCCCCGCCGGTCTTGACGGTGATCTCGACGGCCGCGTCCGGCGCGACCAGCACCGGGGCGGCGGCGTAGCGGCTCGGCGGCACGCTCGCGGTGAGGCCGGTCTGCAGCAGCGTGCCGCAGGCCGTCACGATGGCCGCGCCGAGCAGCAGGGCCAGGAAGGTGCCGACGAAGGAGGCCGGCCGGAAGCGCACCGAGGCGCGCGCGAGTCCGTTGCTCATGCCGCCGCTCCGACCGGGCGCGCCGCCAGCGTGACCATGCGGTCGGCGACGGCGTTCGGGTCCGGGTGGTACAGCTCGCCGGCGAACGCGCCGTCGGCGAGGAACACGGCGCGGTCCGCGAAGGAGGCCGCCACCGGGTCGTGGGTGACCATGACCACGGTCGCGCCCATGGTGTCCACGGCGCGGCGCAGCAGGCCGAGCACCTCGTGCGCGGTGCGGGTGTCCAGCGCGCCGGTCGGCTCGTCGGCGAAGACCACGTCCGGGTCGGTGATCAGCGCGCGGGCGATCGCCACCCGCTGCTGCTGGCCGCCGGAGAGCTGGCCGGGCCGCCGGCCGGCGTGCTCGCCGAGACCGACCTGGGCGAGCAACTCCCGGGCCCGGGCGCGGTCCTGGCGCTCACCGGCGAGGCGCTGCGGGAGCAGCACGTTCTGCTGGACCGTCAGCGAGGGCAGCAGGTTGAAGGACTGGAAGATGAAGCCGATCCGGCTGCGGCGCAGCTTGGTGAGCCGGTTCTCGCTCAGCCGGGTGATCTCCTCGCCGCCGAGGTAGACCTCGCCGCCGTCCGGGCGGTCCAGGCCGGCCGCGCACTGCAGGAAGGTGCTCTTGCCGGAGCCGGACGGCCCCATCACCGCGGTGAAGCTGCCCCGGTCCAGCGACAGGTCGATCCCGCGCAGGGCGTGCACGACGTCGCCGCCGCGGCCGTAGCTGCGCCGTACCGCCCGCAGCTCGATCGCTGCGTGGGCGCCGGGGCGGCCGTACGGCTCGGTCTGGGGGTGCTGGCGGCGTGCCATGGAGGGGCCTTCCTTCGGGAATCGTCGCTGCTCGTCGACGTGTTCCAGCCTAGGAAGGGCGGGTGTTCCGAACCATGGAGGCCGCTGGCGGACGGACCGGGGGGTTATCCCCACCCCGTTCCTCCGCCTTGCCCCCGGCCCGCAGCCCCGGAGTTCTTTCGGGGCTCGTCGGAGTCCTACGGACCGACGGAACTCTCGGGACCGGAGGAGCGCCTCGACCGGACCGGTGGGGGCCGGCTCAGAGCAGGTCGCCCTCGATCCGCCGGTACGCCGCGCACAGCGGCGCGAGGACGGGGTGGGCGGGGTCGAACGCCGTCCCGTCGATCGCGGCGATCGGCCGGACGCCGACACCCGCGTTGACCGCGAAGGCCGCCACGAACCGGTCCAGGCCGGCCGGGTCGACGTGCTCGCGCCGCTGCGGGCCGGGGTGCGCGGCGGCGAGCAGCGCGGCGGTGACGCCGGGCAGCGCGGGGCCTTCCGGCCAGACCACCTGCCGGCCGTCGTGGAAGCCGACGTTCCAGGTGGCCCCCTCGGTGATCCGGCCGCCCTCCCCCGTCAGCAAGGCATCGTCGTAGCCGTCGAGTTGGGCCTGCCGGCGCAGTCCGACCAGACCGAACAGGCCGACGTGCTTCACCTCGGGCAGCTCGCGCCGGTACGCGGCGGTGCGCACCCGCAGCGGACCGGGGGCCGCGGCCGGGGCCGGGCGGGTGGTCACCAGCAGCCGGGGCAGGGCGGGCGCGGCCGGGCGCTCCAGCCCGAGGGCCGGATCGAACACGGTGACCCGGACGATCGCCGGAGCGCCGTCCGCCGGGAGCACCCGGCGGATCCGCTGCCGGACCAGCTCCCGGTCCAGCTCGGCGCCGAACACCGTCCGGCAGTCCCGGACCAGGCGGTCCAGGTGCAGGGCCAGGCCGCGCACCCGGCCGGACTCCACCCGCAGGGTGGTGAAGTGCCCGTAGTTCAGCAGCCCCAGGGCGGCGAGCTGCCCGGGGTCGGCAGACGCGCCGTCGATCTCGATCTCAGCCATCCCCCGAGTCTCCCAGCCGTCCGGCCGCCGGTGTGCGCGGCCGTCCGCGAACGGTGGTGGCGGCGCCGTCACGGCCCCTGCGGGGCGGTACTCGGCAGCCGGCCGGCCGGGCCGGGCACCTGCGGGGCCCGGTCCGACTCCCGCAGGACTGGCCGCTCCGGCCCGGCGCCCTCCGGCCGGTAGGGGGAGACGACGCGCCGGCCGGCGTCGCGCGCGAGCCGCTCGAAGTGCTCGATCTTGTACGCGAGGCCCTCCGGCTCGCCGGTGTCGGACCAGCGCCAGGCCTCCGCCCACCACTGCGGACCGCGCACCAGCGGCCGGCCCGCCAGCGCGAGGTGCAGGGCGAGCGTCGAGCGGGCGAAGTCGTGCACCCACCCGTCGCTCTGCCGGTAGGCGGCCGTCTCGTCCAAGCGCAGCCACCGGCCCTCCCGCCCGGCGGCGAGCAGCGGCACCCAGCCGTGGCGGGCGTCGGAGACCAGCAGGAGCAGCCGGTCGTCCTCCTCGCGCACCCGGTAGGACGGCAGCTGCGGCATCCGGGCGAGGCCGAGGGCGTGCTTCCAGGAGACCACCCAGAGTCCGCGCCGCAGGTAGTAGCGGACGGCGTGCTGCCAGGTCCAGTGCGCGTCCAGGCGGTAGCCGGGCATCCCCTCGGCCGCGGCCGCCCGGTACACCTCGTCGAGCACGGCGGCGGCGTGGCCGCGGCCGCGCGCGCCGGGGCGCAGGTAGAGCGAGGAGACGGCCAGTTGGCCCGGCCCCCTGGTCCAGTTGTCGACCGCCACCGTGCCGACCGGCGGACCGCCCCGGCCGTCCGGGCCGTGCACCCAGTAGCGGCGGCGGTAGAGCCCGCCGTCGGGCCACTCCCGGCCGCTCTCGCCGAGCCGCTCGCGCAGCCCGCGCTCGGCCTCCGGGGTCAGGGCGTCCGGGTCCACCCGCTCGCCCAGCTCGCCCTCGGCGCGGGACGCCACGTCCCAGAGCTCGAACCGCCGCCCGTCCCCGCCGTCCACCGTCCGCAGCCGGGGCACCGCCGCCAACCGCTCCTGCGCCCGCTCCACCGCGGCATCCCACGACCTCACCACGGGACCACGATAGCGAGCTTCGCCACCGAACGTGCTTCCGTCGTCACCGAACGTCAGGACGAAGGGGAGCGGGCGACGAAGGTAGGGAAAACCCGACCCCAGGTCTCGACCTGGCCGTCATGACCCGGCCGTACTGCGCCGCTGGAATGAAGGGGTGCTGAATCACCGAGGCAGACGCGACCACCGCGACCGGGACCACCATCGCCCCGGGAGAGCTCAACTCACCTACCGGGCCGGGTGGTTAGACCGGCGGGCACCGTGGTGCGCCGGCTGGCTGACCGCAGCCGGCTGGGCGGCGGCCTTCCCGCTCGTCTCCGGGCTCGGGCCGCACCGCAGTTGGGGCGCCATCGCCGCAACGGGCTATCTGGCGGCGGCCGTTGCCGTACTCGTGCTGCCGTGGCGGCGGGCCCGCTCCTGGTCCGTGGCGGTGGCCCTGCTCGGGGCCCTGGCCCTGCCGCTGCTGCGGCTGGTGCTGACCGGTCAGGGGCAGAGCGAGGTCGCCGTCATCGAGCGGTCCGCGGAACTGCTGCTCCGGCACGGCACCCCCTACCTGGCCGATCCGCACACGGTCTCCGAGTACACGCCGTACCTGCCCGGCATGGCGCTGTTCGGGCTGCCCCGCGCGGTGCTGGGCGCACAGGAGTGGCCGGCCCGGCTACTCGGGGACGCCCGGCTCTGGTGCGCCGCCGCGTTCCTGGGCTGCCTGTTCGCGGCCGGCCGCCGGCACCGGCCCGCGCTCGCGGCGCTCACCGCCTCGCCGCTGGTCGCGCTGCCGCTCTGTGTGAGCGGCGTGGACCTGCCGATGACCGGCCTCTGCTGCCTGGCCCTCGCCCTGGCCGCCCGGGGCCGCCCCGGCGCCGCCGGGCTGGCGCTCGCCGCGGCCTGCGCGCTCAAGTGGACGGCCTGGCCCGCGGTCGCGGTCGTCGCGGCCCTGCTCGCCGCCACGGCCGGCCGGCGGGCGGCGCTGCGCGCCACGGCGGTCGCGCTGGCGGGCACGGCCGTCCTCGTCCTGCCGGGGGCGCTGCGCTCGCCCGGCCCGATGTTCCACCAGGTGTTCGCCTTCCCCACCGGACGCGGCCCGCTGCCCACCCCGGCGGGCAGCCCGCTGCCCGGCCGGCTGCTCGCGGACCTCGGCCCGGCCGGCTGGTACGCCGCGGTGACGCTGCTGCTGCTCGGCGGGCTGGCCGTCGCCGCCTCGCTGGTGCTGCGCCCGCCCCGGGACGCCGTCGGCGCCGCCGACCGGCTCGCCCTCGGGCTCTGCGTGGCCTTCCTGCTCGCACCCGCCGGGCGGTTCGGCTACCTGGCGCTACCGCTCCTGCTCACCCTCTGGGCCCGCTCGCAGGCCCGCACCGCTCCCCGCACCGGCGCCCTCGCCGACGCGCTCACCGCTCCCCTCACCAATCCCCGAACCGATCCGCTCACCGATCCCCGAACCGAGGTTGCACCGACCCCATGGCCGGCACACTCATCGTCACCAATGACTTCCCGCCCCGGCAGGGCGGCATCGAAACCTTCGTCCACGCCCTGGCCACCCGTCTGCCCGCCGACGAGGTCGTCGTCCTCACCTCGGACGAGCCCGGCGCCGCCGCGCACGACGCGGCCCTCCCCTTCCCGGTGATCCGCGACCGGTCCCGGACGCTGCTGCCGACCGCCAGGGTCACCCGGCGGGCCGCCGAGATCGCCCGCGCGCACGGGTGCGACCGCGTCTGGTTCGGCGCCGCCGCCCCGCTCGCCGCGATGACGCCCGGGCTCCGGCGGCAGACCCCCGGGATCGCCCGGACGGTCGCCACCACGCACGGCCACGAGATCTGGTGGGCCCGCACCCCCGGGGCCCGCCGACTGCTCCGGCGGATCGGCGACCACGTCGACGTGGTCACCTACCTCGGCGAGTACACCCGGGCGCGGATCGCCCCCGCGCTCGGGCCCCGGGCCCGGCTGGAACGGCTCGTACCAGGAGTGGACGCGGAGCGCTTCCGGCCGGCGGGCGCGGGCGCGGCGGGCGCCCCGGACACCGGCGCGCCGATGATCCTCTGCGTGGCCCGACTGGTCCCCCGCAAGGGTCAGGACGCCCTGATCCGGGCCCTCCCGCTGATCCGGCGGACGGTGCCGGGAGCGGTCCTGGTCCTGGTCGGCCGGGGCCCGGACGAACGGCGGCTGCGCGCCCTCGCCCGGCACCACACCGAGCCCGGCTCGGTGGTCTTCGCCGGCGGCCGGGAGCACGCCGCGACACCCGCCTACTACGCGGCGGCGGACGTCTTCGCGATGCCGTGCCGCACCCGGCGGGCCGGTCTGGAGGCGGAGGGCCTGGGCATCGTGTTCCTGGAGGCGGCGGCCGCCGGGCTGCCGGTGGTCGCGGGCCGGTCCGGCGGCGCGCCCGACGCCGTCCTCGACGGGGTCACCGGCGCCGTCGTCGACGGCCGGAGTCCGGCCGCCGTCGCCGAAGCGGTCGGCCGGATCCTCGGCGCCCCGGCGGCCGACCGCGCCCGGATGGGGGCGGCGGGACGGCGCTGGGTCCGGGCGCAGTGGTCCTGGGAGGCCTCCGCCCGCCGCCTCGCGGAGCTGCTCGACCCGGCGGGCCCCGGCCCGGCGGGCGCGGACGCCGCCGCCCCGGAGGGGTCCGTCCGCCACGGGTGAGGCGGCACCGCCCGCCGGGTCGGGCGGCTCCGCGCCCGCTTCCGGGAGGGGACCGCCCCGGGCCTACTCCCCCCGCAGGTGCGCCAGCACCGCCAGCACCCGGCGGTTGCCCTCCGCCGGGTCGAGGTCGAGCTTCATGAAGATGTTCCCGCAGTGCTTGACCACCGAGGCCTCGGTGATGCCCAGCCGCCCGGCGACGGTCTGGTTGTTCAACCCCTCCGCCATCAGCGCCAGCACCTCCCGCTCGCGCGGGGTCAGCCGGGCCAGTGGCCGGTCCGCCGCCTGCTGGCGGAGCAGGACCCGGACCACCTCGGGATCGATCACCGTCTGACCGGCCGCCACCCGGCGCAGCGCGTCCAGGAAGTCCGCCACCTCGCCGACCCGGTCCTTCAGCAGGTAGCCGAGCCCGGCGGGCTGCGCGCCCGCGGCGCCGAGCAACCGGGTGGCGTACGGGGTGGCCACGTACTGGGAGAGCACCAGCACGGGCAGGCCCGGGTGGCGTTCGCGCAGCTCCAGGGCGGCCCGCAGGCCCTCGTCGTGGAAGTCCGGCGGCATCCGGACGTCGGTGAGCACGAGGTCGGGGCGGTCCGCGTCCACGGCGGCGGCCAGCGCGGCCGCGTCGCCGACAGCGGCCACCACCTGGTGACCGCCGCGGGCCAGCAGCTCGACCAGCCCGGCCCGGAGCAGCACCGCGTCCTCGGCGATCACGATCCGGAGCACGGCACCTCCACCCGGAGCCGCGTCGGCCCGCCGATCGGACTGGTCACCATCAGCCTCCCTCTCAGAATCGCGATCCGGTCGGCGAGGCCCTGCAGCCCCGCCCCGGCGGCCGGGTCGGCCCCGCCGCGGCCGTCGTCCGTCACCTGGAGCACCAACCGGCCGTCGTCGACCCGGCCGTGGACGGTGACCGCGGTGGCCCCGCTGTGCTTGGCCGCGTTGGTGAGCGCCTCGGTGACGGTGAAGTAGGCCGTCGTCTCGACCGGCCCGGGCAGCCGGTCCGGCAGGTCGATGTCCACCGCGACCGGCACCGGGTGGCGCAGCGCGACCTCGGCGACGGCGGCGGCCAGCCCGTGGTCGGTGAGCACCTGCGGGTGGATGCCCCGGACGAGGTCCCGCAGCTGTTCGAGCGCCTGCCGGGCCTCGCCGCGCGCCCGGTCGACCAGCGCGAGCGCCGGGTCGTCGTCCGCCCGCCCGCGCAGCTCGTACGCGGCCAGCCCGAGGGTCATGCTGAGGGCGACGAGCTGTTGCTGGGCGCCGTCGTGCAGATCGCGTTCGATCCGCCGGCGTTCGGCCTCGAAGGCGTCGACCAGACGGGCCCGCGAGCGGGTGAGTTCGAGGACCTGCCGGCCGAGGCCCTCCGGCCGGGGTCCGAGCAGGAACCGGACCAGCCGGACCCGGCCGGCGGTCAGCAGCGCGCCCGCGTACCCGCAGAACAGCAGGCCGGCCAGTCCGACGGCGGTCGCGGGGAGCGCGGCGCCGGGACCGGGGACGGCCCGGCCGGGGATCAGCATCACGGTCTCGGGGGCCAGCGCCCAGACCACCAGCGGGCTGACGACCAGCGCGCCGCAGAACACCAGCAGGGCCGTGAAGGCCAGGTCGACGACGCTCAGGACCAGGGCGAACAGGGCGGTGTAGCCGAGTTCGCGCCAGGTGGCGCGCTCACGCAGCCTGGTCCGCAGCCGGGCCCGCCCGCCGACCCCGGGCAGCGCGCGGTGCGGGTCGGGCACGGGCACCGGCTCCACCAGCCGCAGCCGGCGGCGCTCCAGCGCGCCGACCGGGATCCCGGCGAGCGCGACGCCCAGCAGGACCACCAGGCCGACCCCGACGACGGACAGCCCGGTGCCGATCAGCAGCAGGGCGGCGAGCAGGGCCAGCAGCAGCGGCCCGAACACCGCACCCCCGAGCACGTGCCCCCAGCAGCGCCACGGGGTGGAGGTGAACGGGAAACGCAGCGGGCTCGCCCGCAGCGCCGCCAGGACCGCGACGGCCTGCCGCCCCTCCACCACCCCCCGGTCCGCCCCCATCCGGCCACCCTAACCGACCACCCCGCACCCGCCCCGACCTGCCCGTCCACCCCCGCACCCCCCCGGGGCCGCGTCAGCCGCGCAGGGGGGCGCCGTCGAGGACCACGCCGACGATGCTGGTGGCCGGGAGGCGCCCCGGAGGCGGAAGTCGGTGCTGAAGGCGGAGTTGTCGCCGAGCAGGGCCGCCTGACCGCCGGGGACGACGGTGCTGCCGGCCGCGGACGCGTGCGCGTGCTCCGCGGGCATTCGTTCCTCCAGGCTGCGATAGCCGGACGGCGCGGCCTCGCGCTTACGGACGAGATCTCTTGTCGGGAAACGTGACCGACACACCGGAGAGCACCCCCGGGTCCGGCCGAAGGCTTGACCGTCCCATTGGTTGACGGCGGTTTCCAGACAGGTCTATACCAGTGGAGGCCGTCCGCACGCTCCCCCCGTGGCACGGCTGTCGCGCCCACCGCGTCTCCCCCACGTCGACGTGGGCGGGCCTTCCCCCGCCGTTTCCTGGAGAGGTTCCCGATGGAACGCGCTCTTCCCCCACAGCAGTTCACCCCACCGACCGGACCGCGGGCCCGGCCCTCGCACCGCACCCCCCGGGCCCGCCGGGCCGCGGTGGCGGTGGCCGGGGTGCTCGGCCTGGTGGCCGGCGCCGCGGCCGCGCTGGCCGGCGGCGGCGCCGCCGCGGCCGACGTCACGGCCCCGGCCGCCGGGATCGGCAGCAACTGGTACGCCTCGGCGCCCTATCTGATGCCCGAGGACAACAGCCCGCCGGACGCCGCGGCGGTGATGGACGCGACCGGCCAGAAGGCGTTCCAGCTGGCGTTCATCCTGGACAAGGGCGGCTGTTCCCCCGCCTGGGGCGGCACCTCCTCGATTGACACCGACACCACCATGCCGGCGGTGATCCAGACCGTCCGGGCCAAGGGTGGGGACGTCTCGGTCTCGGTCGGCGGCTACGGCGGCAACAAGCTCGGCCAGGGCTGCGGAACCCCGGAGGCCACCGCCGCCGGCTACCAGAAGGTGATCACCAAGTACCAGCTGAAGGCGATCGACTTCGACCTGGAGGAGCCGGAGTACGAGAACACGGCGGCCATCCACAACGAGATCGGCGCGGCCCGGATCCTCCAGCAGAACAACCCCGGGCTCTACATCTCGATCACCACCGCCGGGACCGGGGCGGGCACCGGGTGGTTCGGGCAGCAGATGCTCAACGAGGCGAAGGCGCAGGGCTTCACCCCCGACAACTACTCGATCATGCCGTTCGACGGCGGCTTCAACGGCGCGGCCGCCCAGACCGCCGCCCTGGTCGCCTTCAACGGGATCCTCCGGACCACCTTCGGCTGGACCGAGGCCCAGGCCTACGCGCACGAGGGCGTCTCGCTGATGAACGGGCGCACGGACGCCGCCGAGTACTTCCGGCAGGCGGACTTCCAGACCGTGCTGGACTTCGCCCTCGCCCACAAACTGGCCCGGTACACCTACTGGTCCGTCAACCGCGACCGCCAGTGCCCGGGCACGGTCGACCCGGGGCTGTCCGGCTCGTGCTCCAGCGTGGCGCAGAGCGACTGGGACTTCACCAAGTTCACCGTGCGGTTCGCCGGCGCCACGCCGCCCACCACCCCGCCGACCACGCCCCCGACCACGCCGCCCACCACCCCGCCGACCACGCCCCCGACCAGCAACCCGCCGGGGGCCTGCGCCGACCCGGCCTGGAGCGCCACCACGACGTACACCAACGGCAGCAAGGTGTCCTACAGCGGCCACAAGTACCACGCCAAGTGGTGGACGCTGAACGAGAACCCGTCGGCCAGTGGACAGTGGGGCGTCTGGTCCGACGACGGCCCCTGCTGACGCGGGGCCGCCCGGTGGGCCCGCCGCCGCTCCCGCGGTGGCGGGCCCACCGTCACCTCACCGCTCCTGCGCGCCGATCCGCTCGCGCAGGCCGGTCAGGATGCCGGCCGCCTCGTGCAGTCCGAAGCCCCGGCAGCGCTCGGCGGCGGCGGCGAGACGGGCCCGGGCCTGCTCCGTCCGGCCGAGGTCGGTGCCCTCGATCAGCCCGGCCAGCCGGACGGCCTCGGCGCGCGGCGTCTCGGCCGGCTCGCCGCCCGCCTCGTAGGCGGTGACCGCCGACTCGGCCTCGGCCAGTGCCTCCTCGTACCGCCCGGCCACCGCGTACACCCGGGCCCGCTCGTAGTGGACGGCGCCGTGCAGGTACCAGGGGGTGTGCGGCTCGCCGTCGCGCTCGGCGGCCTCCCGGACGGCGTCCGCCTCGGCCAGCCGCTCCAGCGCCTCGGCCAGCCCCTCGGGGCCCTGCCGCTGCATGGTGATCCGGGCGAGATCCCGGAGCATGCCGGCGATCTGGTCCGGCCTCGGCGCCTTCGCGTGCGAGGCGAGGGCCCGCTCGCGGGCCGTCCGGGCGGCCTCCCAGCGGCCCGCCTCGGCCAGCGCGAGGACGGCCTCGCCGGCGACCACGGTGTGGGTGTGCTGCTCCTCCCAGCCGGCCACCTCGTCGGCGAGCCGCAGGTACTCCTCCGCCGAGTCGCGGAACTCCTCCAGCGCGAACAGTCCGCGCGCGAGGTCCAGCCGGGCCTGCGCGAGCATCCGCTCGTCCAGGTCGGGCGCGGCCGGGTCGAGCAGCACCGACTCCAGGACGGCGACCGCGTCGGCCGCCCGGCCCGCGTCCCGCAGCAGGTCGGCGAGCTGGAGCCGCACCTGGGCGGCCTCCTCGGCGCCCGCCGGACCCTTGCGGTCGAAGCGCGCGGCGGCCTGCGAGAGCGCCCGGACGGCCGCGCCGTTGTCCCCGAGGTGGGCGCAGGCGTGACCGAGCATCATGTACGTCGCCCCGAACGGGTACGAGTCGTCCGCCCAGCGGGTGGCCTCGGCCAGCGCCCGGTGGAAGACCTCGACGGCCTCGGCCCGCTCGCCGTTCTGCAGCAGCACCTGGCCGAGCAGGCCGAGCACCCGCGGCGTGTGCCAGGGCAGTTCGGCTGCGTCCAACTGCTCCAGGGCGCCGCGCAGTTCGGCCACCGCCTCGGCGATCCGGCCCTGCCGGGCGGCCACATCGGCGCCGTACTGGCGTGCGGTGGCCGTGCGCCGGAGCGAGCCCCGCTCGGTGCTCTCCCGCCGGTACGCGGCGACGGCGTCCTCGAAGCGCTCCAGCGTCCCGGCCGGGGGCTCGGGCAGCGCCCGGACGAGGTCGTGGTGGGCCGCGAAGGCCCGGCACTGCAGCACGATCAGGTAGTCGTCGCTCGTGATGGCCGGCCCGGCGGCTGCCGCGTCCGCAGCCGGCGGCGCCGCGAGCAGCGCCTCGGCCTCGGCCAGCGCCGCGTCCAGGGCGGGCCAGTCGGAGGTCGCGCCCTCGACGTCGCCGAGTTCGACCACCAGGGCCCGGGTGCGGACCACCAGCGCCCGCCCGGCCAGCCCCGCCCGCTCGAAGAGGTCGGCCGCCTCCAGCAGCGCCGCCCGGCCGCCCGTCCAGTCGTCCCGCTCGATCGCGGTATGGGCCCGTTGCTCGGCGAGTTCGGCCCGCAGCCGGGCGGCGCTGCCGGCCGCCGTGCCCTCGGTGTGCCGGTAGTCCGCGGCGCCGAAGCGCTCGGCGACCCGCTCCCAGAGGCGGTCCCCGTCCGGGTGGCCCAGCAGGTGCAGCTCGCGGGCCCGGACGACCAGGTCGGCGAAGTCCGCCGGCTCCGGCTCGGCGGCCCGCGGCGGCGCCGCCGGGGTGGCCGGCGCGGCCGACAGCTCCGGGGCGCTCGCGGCCCGCACCCCGAGCGCGAG
>NZ_JBHWUI010000052.1:0-48237 GCF_042737525.1 Kitasatospora sp. NPDC059973
GTCCGGGCGGGCCGTCGCCGCGTCAGCCCCCGTGGCCCGCCGCGCCCGCCGGTACGGCGGCCGTCAGCCCGGCCCGCAGCCCGTCCACCAGCGCGGCCGCGCCCGCCGGCTCGCCGGCCGCGCCGAACACGTGGTAGTCCGGGCGGACCAGCAGCGCGCTCGCCCCGTACCGCGCCAGGTAGGCCCCGTAGACGCCGTCCGTGTCCACCACCCGGACCTCGCCGGACTCGCCGGCGCCGGCGTCCCCCTGCCCGTCGCCCTGCTCGTCCCGGGTCCGGCCGGCCGGCAGCAGCCGCACCACGTGCGCCCGGAGCCCGGCGAGGAAGGAGAGCCGCTCGGCGCCGAGCCGGGCGTCCGCCCCGGGCCCGAGCAGCAGCACGAAGCCGCGCCCGACCACCTCGTCGAACAGGCCGCGGCCGCCGGGCCCGTCGACCACCCCCTGCGGCACGACCTCGCCGGCCGGCCTGAGCGGTCCGTCGCCCCCGCCGCCGTACAGCAGGCCCTCGGTGAGGGGCTTGGCCGGCTCCGGCCGGGTCGGGCCCCGGCCGTGCCGGTTGGCCAGCACCGTGGCGTCCCGCTCGGCGGCGGCGGCCGGGTCGGTCACGCAGATCACCCGGCCCAGCTGGACCGAGGCCAGGATCGACTCCCTGACCTGCGCCCGGCGTTCCCCGGTGTAGGTGTCCAGCACCGCCTCGTCGGCGAGACCGCGCAGCACGAGGTCCAGCTTCCACGACAGGTTGACCACGTCCCGGATGCCCGAGCACATGCCCTGCCCGGCGAACGGCGGCATCAGATGGGCCGCGTCACCGGCCAGCAGCACCCGGCCCGCCCGCCAGCGGTCGGCCCACCGGGCCTGGAACATGTAGGTGGTGCTGCGCAGCAGGGTGGCGGTGTCCGGCGTGACCCCGAACGGGGCGAGCAGCCGCCAGGCCGTCTCCTCGCGGTTCAGCTCGGCGGCCCGCTCGCCCGGCAGCCGCATGAACTCCCAGCGCCGGTGCCCGGGGCCGCTGCCCACCAGCGTGGTGGGCCGGGCCGGGTCGCAGATCTGCAGGTTGGTCGGTACGAACGCCCGCGGTTCGCGCAGTTCGACGTCGCACAGCAGCCACTCGTAGGAGAAGCCGAGGTCGGTGACGGGGACGTCGAGGTGGTCCCGGACGAAGCTGTTGGCGCCGTCGCAGCCCACCACCCAGCGGGCCGAGACCGTCCGTGCCGCGCCGTCCTCGTCCTCGGCCGTCACCAGGACCCGGTCGCCGTGGTCGGCGATCCCGACGACCTGCCGGCCGCGCTCCACGGTGACCCCGGGCAGCCGCGCGGTCCGGGCGGCCAGCAGCTCCTCCAGGGCGGGCTGGTGCATGGTGTTGGCATCCGGCCAGCCGTACGGGCCCGGGGTCCGGAACTCGATGTCCAGCAGGGTCTCGCCGGCCGCCGTCCGCCACTGGTAGCCGGAGGCCGGTTCGGTGATCCGGCCGAGGTCCGGGCCGATCCCGCAGGCGGCGAGCAGCCGGGCGGTCTCCCCGTCGAAGCTGGTCGCCCGGGGCAGCGTGTACGGGCGCCGGCGGCGTTCCAGCACGGTCGTCCGCCAGCCGTGCTGGGCGAGCAGGACGGCGAGCGCGGCCCCGATCGGCCCGTTGCCGACGACGACCACGTCCGTGTCCGTCGGGCCGGTCGGGGGCTCGTGCGGTGACACCTTGGGCATAGGGACCCCTCATCGCAGGGAGGCGGCGGACCGGTGCGGACCGGTGCACGGCGGGTGGGCACGGCGGCGGGAACACGGCGGAGGAGCGCGCAGGCGCTGCTCGGACGCCGCGGCGGCTGCGCGCGACAACGGGGCGCGACAGCCCTGGCAGGAACATCGGAAGACTACTACCGCGACCCGCGTGAGGCGTCAACGTCCGCCCCGGGCTATCAGATCGGGGGATACCACGACCGGTCTTGATCGGCCTACTGTGCGGACGTCCCGAAGAATCCGGGGACCCGTGCGCAGTCCGCCCGCCACCGCCTTCCGGCGTGGGCCCGCGGCCGCGCCACGGACCGTTGCCCGAAGGGAAGATCCGGCATGGCCCAAGCGACGACCGCCCACTACGAGAAGTGGGTCAGTGTCTTCCACCCGGTGCCGACGAGCACCGTGCGGCTCGTCTGCCTGCCCTACGCCGGCGGGTCCGCGAGCTTCTTCTTCCCGGTGTCGCGGGTGCTCGCCCCGAAGGGGATCGAGGTGCTGGCGATCCAGTACCCGGGCCGTCAGATGCGCCACCAGGAGCCGGGCATCGACAACATCCCCGAGTTCGCGGACGAGATCTTCGCGGCGGTGCGCCACCTGGACGACAAGCCGCTGGCGCTGTTCGGCCACAGCATGGGCGCGGTGCTCGCGTACGAGGTGGCCCTGCGCCTGCGGCGGGCCGGACTCCCGGCGCCGGTACGGCTGTTCGCCTCCGGCCGGCGGGCGCCGTCCCGCTACCGCGACGAGAACGTCCACACCGGCTCGGACGCCGACGTGGTGGCCGAGCTCAAGGCGCTGAGCGGTACCAGCCAGCTCATGCTGGCCGATCCGGAGAACCTGGCGATGATCCTGCCGGCCATCCGCAGCGACTACACCGCCATCGAGCGCTACCGGCACGACCCCGACCAGCGGCTGGACTGCCCGCTGACGGTGCTGGCCGGCGACAGCGACCCGCGGGTGTCGATCGACGAGGCGCGGGCCTGGGAGGAGCACACCACCGGGGCGACCGAGCTGGAGGTCCTCCCCGGCGGACACTTCTTCCTCGCCGACCGGAGCGCCGAGGTGATCGAGCTGCTGGCCCGGAGACTCACCGGGCAGGACGCCGCAACCAACCGCTGAACCACCTCCTGGAATGGGTCGACATGCGAACCGCCGCACCCTTGCCGACGATCGGCCAGCACTCGCTCCTGGTGTTCCTCCTCCAGGTCGCCGTGCTGCTCCTCCTGGCACTCGTCCTCGGCCGCCTGGCCCAGCGCTTCAACCTGCCCGCGGTGGCCGGTGAGCTGTGCGCGGGCGTACTCCTCGGGCCCTCGGTCCTCGAACCGCTGCTGCCGGGCTTCTCCGACTGGCTGCTGCCGCAGAAGCCGGACCAGCTGCACCTGCTGGACGCCGTCGGGCAGCTCGGCGTGCTGCTGCTCGTCGGGGTCACCGGCGCGGAGCTGAAGTTCGCCCTGGTCCGCCGGCGCGGGCTGACCGCGGCCCGGGTCAGCATCGCCGGCCTGCTGCTGCCGCTGGGCCTCGGGATCGGCACCGGCTACCTGCTGCCGCGGTCCTTCCTGCCGAGCGGCGCGGACCCGGCGGTGTTCGCGCTCTTCCTCGGCGTGGCGATGTGCGTCACGGCGATTCCGGTGATCGCCAAGACCCTGCTGGACATGAAGCTGCTGCACCGCGACATCGGCCAGCTCATCCTGGCCGCCGGGGTGGTCGACGACGTGGTGGGCTGGTTCCTGCTCTCCGTCGTCTCGGCGATGGCCACCGCCGGGCTGACCGCCGGGGTGGTCACCACCGCGGTGCTGTACCCGATCGGCGTGGTGGTCTTCGCCCTGGTGGTCGGCCGCCCGCTGGTCGGCCGGGCCCTGCGCGCGGCCGGCCGGTCGGAGGGCCCGATGCCGACGATCGCCACCGCCGTGGTGCTGGTGCTGTTCAGCGCGGCGGCGACGCAGGCGATGCACCTGGAGGCCATCTTCGGCGCCTTCGTCTGCGGTGTGCTGATCGGCACCAGCGGCGAGCTGGACCCGGCGAAGCTGGAGCCGCTGCGGACGACGGTGCTGGCCTTCCTGGCCCCGCTCTTCTTCGCCACCGCCGGCCTGCGGATGGACCTCACCGCGCTGGGCCGCCCGATCGTCCTGGGCGTCGCGGTCGCGGTGCTCGCCGTGGCGATCTTCGGCAAGTTCGTGGGGGCCTTCATCGGGGCCAGGCTCAGCCGGCTCAACCGCTGGGAGGCGCTGGCGCTCGGCGCCGGGATGAACTCCCGCGGCGTCGTCGAGGTGATCGTCGCGATGACCGGCCTGCGGCTCGGCGTCCTGAACACCGAGACGTACACCATCATCATCCTCGTCGCGATCGTGACCTCGCTGATGGCACCGCCCATCCTGCGGTACGCGATGACCCGCGCCGAGGAGGTGGCCGGGGCCGAACTCGGCCTGGGCGACCAGCACACCGACCCGGTACAGACCCCCGACCGGGCACCCGGCGCGATCCGCGTCTCCGACCAGCGAGGTGACTCATGACCACGATGCTTCTCCTGAACGGCCCCAACCTCGGGATCCTCGGCCAGCGCGAGCCGGAGATCTACGGCACCGACACGCTGGCCGACATCGAGAAGGCCGTCGCCGAGGAGGTGAGCGGCGTGGGCTGGGAGGTCCGCTCGATCCAGCACGACTCCGAGGGCGACCTCGTCCGGGCCATCCACGAGCACCGGCTCAGCAGCGTCGGCGCGGTGGTCAACCCCGGCGCGCTGATGATCGCCGGGTGGAGCCTGCGCGACGCGCTGGCGAGCTATCCGCAGCCCTGGGTCGAGGTGCACCTGAGCAACGTCTGGGCGCGCGAGCAGTTCCGGCACGAGTCGGTGATCGCCCCGCTGGCCGGCGGTGTGGTGGTCGGCCTCGGCGCCTTCGGCTACCGCCTGGCGGCCCGCGCCCTGGTGCACCTGACCGCCGCCGACCGCTGACGACGGCTGACGACCCGCCCGGCCGGCCCGCCGCGGACGGCCCGCCGGACACCGCCGGCCCGTCAGACACCTCCGGACCGTCCGGACCACGCGTTGAGAGGAAGACCCGGCCCATGAGGCTCAAGCTCCACGAAGTCGGCGACGGCGACAAGGTCGCCCTGCTCGTCCACAGCATCATCTCGTCGTCGGACACCTGGAGCCGGGTGGCGCCCCGGCTGGCCGACCGCGGCTACCGGGTGATCATGCCGGACCTGCGCGGCCACGGCGAGAGCCCGCAGGCCGACTCCTACTCGCCGGAGCTGCTCGCCGCCGACCTGGTGGAGTCGCTGCCGGCCGGCGCCGACCTCGCGATCGGCCACTCCTTCGGCGCCTCGGTGCTCTCGCTGGCGGTGGAGGGGCTGCGCCCGGCCAAGGTGGTCTACAGCGACCCCGCCTGGCGCTTCACCGAGAAGGCGGTCGCGGAGATCCGCGAGTTCGCCCAGTTCACCAAGGTGGCGACCGCCGAGGCCATCCGTCCGATGTTCCCGCGCTGGCAGCCCGAGGACATCGACGCCGAGCTCGCCGGGTACGCGCGGTGGGACGTCCGGGCCGTCGACTGGCTGGAGAGCTCGCACAGCTACGTACCGGCCCGCCCGGTCGTGCCCTCGCTGGTCCAGGGCGCCGGCGACCACCACCTCGTCCCGGACGAGCTGGCCGAGACCCTGCGCGCGAGCGGGTTCGAGGTGCGGTACGTGCCGGACACCGGCCACTGCATCCACCGGGACGACCTGGACGGCTTCCTGGCCTCTCTCGAAGGCTGGATCTGACCCTATGGGCAACGGAAGTTGACGTCCGATCAGGTTGTTCGGCCGGCGACGCGACACGGTCGCCGGCCGAGCGGCCGAGCGGTGATCGGCCTGCGTGGTAGTGTCGCCGCGTGAGCTCTGGCCGCCTTGATCACGCACATGAGGGCACTTCTCCGACCGACGGGAAACCGCAGGTCGTCCACGGTTCCTTCGCCCTGCAGGTCGGCTTCTCGGCGCCGCCGGAGCAGGTCTTCGCGGCCTTCGCCGAGCCCGCGCTGCGCACCCGCTGGTTCCGCCTCCCCGGCTCCTCGAAGCACGCCACCCACGCGCTGGACTTCCGGGTCGGCGGCAGCGAGGTGGCGACCAACCTGTTCGTCTCCGGGGACATCGAGGAGCGGCTCGAATACCGCTCCCGTTTTCACGACATCGTGCCCGGCGAGCGCATCGTCTACGTGTACGAGGCCCACGTGGACGGCCTGCGCCGCTGGGTCTCCCTGGTGACGCTCGAACTCGCCGCCCAGGGCGCCGGATCCCGGCTCGACTGGACCGAGCAGTACGCGTACCTGGTGCTGAGCGGGGACGGCACCCAGGACACCGCCCACCTCCAGGGCGGCACCCGGCTGATGCTCAACGGACTGTCCGCCGTGGTCGACCCGGAGCGCTACCGGGGCCTGGCGAAGATCCGCCCCGAAGAGTCCTGATGGTTCGTCAGTTCTTCTCGGGGGCAGATGTCTTGCGAAGTCCGACAGCCGGATCCTGACGGCTCGCCCTCCCCGCTACCCCAGGTCGCTGACCACCGGATGGTCCGCGGACCGCGGGCAGTCGAAGACCCGCATGGTCTCCCCGTGGCCGAGACGGACCTCGGTGGGCTCCTGGTGGCGGCTCCGAGTGCTCGGGCTGCTCACCCGGGAGCCGAGGGGTGCCCAGCTCTCCGTGCCGCCGTCCCACTCCCGGCCGGCGATCGCCGCCACGAACCGCAGCTCGCCGTCGCAGCTGCCGCACCGCACCGGGCCGTCGTAGCCCTGGTAGTTCCAGGGCTCGTGGCCGCCGAGCTTCCAGCCCGGGGCCGTCGACAGGTCCCAGGCGTAGCGGGGCTCGTAGTCGTCGGGGTCGTCGGGGTGGGGGAAGGTCGCCTGCTCCCAGGCGGTGACCCCGGCTTCGAAGTCCTCGCCGAGCGCTCCCGGGTGCGGGTACTCGGTCACCGGCTCCGGGCGCAGCCGGCAGGGGGTGGGGAGGTAGCCGGGCTCGCCGACGGCCACCGGGTCCGGTGGTGTCAGGAAGGCGTCCCCCAGGTCGGCGCTCCGGCGGTAGCGCAGGCTGACCCACGGACCGGCGATGCCGTTGTAGGGCGCCGTCCCCGGTTCGCCGTAGGCGTGCTGGAAGGGGCACCAGAGGATCTGCAGGACGTCCCGGTCCGCGGGGAAGCCGTCGTACCAGGGGACGTCCGCCGCGTACACCTGCAGGACGGGCAGCAGCGGCCAGGCGGTGTCCTCGGGTATCTCGTCCCAGCCGATCTCACCGTGGTGGGCGAAGCTCGTCGACCGCTCGCCACGGACGTCGGCGGTGCGGTGGGGCGGGCCGTACCGGAGGTGCCTGCCGCCCGGGCAGGTCGGCCACGGCTCGTCCGCCGGCCAGGCGAGCGGTCCGCCCGCCGAGCTGTCGAGCGGGGAGGGGCTCGCCGGTACCGGGTGCAGCCGGACGGCCGTCCTGGCGTGGGCGGTGAGTTCGGGGAAGAGCGAGGTGGCGTCCCACGGCCTGGGCGGGGTGACGGCGGGCTTCACCGCCACCACCGGCCCAGCGCGGAGGGTCCGTCGGATCGCCGCGGGGACAGGGCCGGGCGCCGGGGGAGTTCCTTGATCACACGCGGCATCGTACGGGTGGCCGCTGACAGCCCGGCAACGGCGGGTGCCGGGCGGCCCCCCTGCCGAGGGGGCCGCCCGTGCCGCCGGCCGCGCCGGGGCTCGGGTGGCGGCCGGGATCCGCTCGCGCGGGGGCGACGGAGCGTCAGGTGTTCGAGGCGCGCACCGCGGTGAGGGGGGCCGGCTCCGCCGGGCTCGGCGCGGGACGGCGGCGGCGGGCGAGGGCGAGGAGGAGGGCGCCCGCGGCCGCGCCGGCGAGGAGGACGATCGCGGCGACCGAGGCCGCGCGGCCGACGGCGTCGGTGAAGGCCTGGGCCACGTCCTGCGGCCGCGGGTTCCGGAGGGCGCCGAGCCGCTCGCCGAAGCGGCTGGTCATCAGGGTGCCGAGGATGCTGGTGCCGAGCACCGCGCCGACCTGGCGGGCGGCGTTGACCGTGCCGGCGGCCGCGCCCTCCTTGCCGCGCGGCACATGGCCGACCGCCAGCGCGGTCGAGGGTGCGCCGGCCAGGCCGCAGCCGAAGCCGAACAGCACCAGCGCCGGGGCGTAGCCGCCGAACCCGTCGGCCGGTTCGACGGTGGCGAACAGGCCGGCGCCCGCCGCCGCCAGCAGCAGCCCGGTGATGATCAGCCGGGCCGCGCCGAACCGTGGCCCGAGGATCCCGGCGACCGCCGAGGCCAGGATGAACATGCCGAATTCCGTGAGGAGTTGGACGCCCACCTGGAGCGCGGTCAGTCCGCGCACCTGCTGCAGCCAGAGCACCTGGAGCATGGCGAGCCCGACGAAGCCGAACAGGACGGTGCCGGCCAGCAGCAGCGCCGCGCTGTACGAGGGGTCGCGCATCAGCCGGAGGTCGAGCAGCGGGTGGGTGCGGCGCAGTTCGACCACGGCGAAGGCGGCGAGCAGGACGGCCGCGCCGAGGGCGGCGGCCAGTGGGGCGCCGCCGAGGTAGCTGTGGTGGCCGCCGTCGATCAGCCAGTAGATGAGCAGGGCGAGCCCGCCGGTGGCGAGGATCTGCCCGGGCCAGTCCAGGCGGACGCCCTCGGCCCGGGACTCGGTCACGCCGAACAGGGCGGCGGCGCCGGCGAGCGCGGCGATCACGGGGCCGAGCCAGAACGCGGTGTGCCAGGTCGACCAGCGCAGCGCCAGCCCGGCCGTGATCGGCCCGAGGGCGAGGCCGAGGCCGGAGGCGGCGGCCCAGGCGGCGATCGCGCCGGCCCGCCGGCGCGGGTCGGGGAAGGCGTCGGTCACCAGGGCGAGCGAGCTGGGGGTGATCAGCGCGCCGCCGAGTCCGGCCACCGCCTGTCCGAGCAGGACGGTGGACAGGCTCCCGGCGAACACCAGGACCACCCCGCCGGCGGCCATCGCGAGCGCGCCCAGCAGGAAGATCCGCCGGCGGCCCCAGCGGTCGGCGAACGCGCCGCCGCCGAGTACGACGGAGGCCACCACCAGGGTGTACATGCTCGGGATCCAGACCAGGTCCGCGGCGTCGAGGCCGAGGTCGGCGCGGACCGCGCCCAGCGTGCCGATGGTCTGGGTGGTCTGGATGAAGACGGTGAAGAGGCCGAGGCAGGCGGCCAGCAGCACGGTCCCGGTGCGGTCAGTGCGCGGCATCCGGCACCTCCGGGGTGCGGGGCGCGGCGGTGCGGGGGGCGGTCACGAGAGCTCCCGAGGGGCGTGGGTTTGACATCGCGACTCACTGTAGCGCCGTGCGTTTGATAATCCAACTATGCAGGTGGATGGCGTGACGCAGCGGCGGGGCGCCCGGTGGGTCCGAGGCGCCCCGCCGCCGGGGGGGGGGGAGTGGTCGGTCAGCTGGGCGTGCTGCCCGTGGCGCCGGGGCAGGGCGGGAGGGTCGAGGGCGCGACGGTCGCACAGGTCGCCGTGGCCACCGTCGGCCCGGACGCCGTCGCAGAGTTCGCGGACGCCGTCGCCGTGGAGGGCGTTACGCTGGCGGTGGACGGGCCGGGCGGCGAGGACGAGGTGGGGCCGGCGGACTTGGTCGACGACGAGGCCGACGCCGAACCGGTGCTCGCCGAGGACGACGGGCCGGAGGACGGCCCGGACGGCGTGCCCGAGGAGCTGGAGGCCGAGGCCGACCCGGTCGACGGACCGGTCGAGCCCGAGGTCGAGCCGGAGGTCGAGGGCGAGCCCGAACCCGAGGTGGAGCCCGACATCGACGCCGACGGGGAGACCGGCTTCATCGGAGCGGCCGGCGGGATGCCCGGCACCAGGACCTCCGGCGGCTGGACCGTCTTGTCCACCACCTTGATCTGCCCGGTCACCCGGGCGAACCAGCCACCGGTGGTGATGTCCACCAGGACGAGCTCCGTCACCGGCTTAGGCGCCGCCACCACGATGACCAGCGAGGACGGCTGGAAGCCGGTCCACGACTTGCCGGTGTACTTGGCGTCGCTCACCAGCTCCGGCGGCTTCAGCGGGTTCCCGCAGCTGCAGCGCACCCGCGGTACGCCCTGCGCGTCGACCAGGACGGCGGTGCCGGCCTGCAGCACCGACTGGTACGCGACCGACGCCCCGCCCTTGTAGCTGTGGTTGGTGACCCGGGTGTCCACCCGCAGGTAGGCGGAGGTCAGCGAGCGCAGATAGCCCGGGATGGCGGACTGCTCGATCCCCTGGGCGGCCGCCCAGGCCCGGCCGGTGTCCCCGGTCGACGTCATGGAGATCAGCCGTTCGACGTCGCAGGCCGGCTTGGACTTCTCACCGGCGTAGAGCCCGGCCGAGGAGCCCTGCACGGTGTGGATGCCGCTCGGCGAGGCCGCGGCGGTGCTCTTCGTGGCGCTGCCCGGACTGCCCGGGGCCGACGCGGGAGAGGAGACGGCGGTGGTCTCGACCGACTGGGTGAACGGCGCCGGTCCCGGATCGCCCGGCGTCTGCAGCGCCACCTCGTTCGCGGCCGGGATGGCATCGCTGGGGGTACCGCTCCCGCCGCCGCTGTTGACGATCAGCACCGTCGCCAGCACGGCCAGCGCCGCGGTCCCCCCGGCCAGCGCCAGCTTCGTGCGGGACCGCCACCACGGCGTCGGACGCCCGCCCGGCCCACCGGCCGAGGAGCCGCCCGGCCCGCCCGGCCCGGACGGGGGAACGGACGGCGGTCCCGGCGGGCCGCTGGACGGCGGTCCGGAGAGCGGGCCGGACGGCGGGCCGGACGGGGGCCCGGAGAGGGGCGGTTGGGAACTCATCGAGGCTCCGTTTCGCGGGCGGCCGGCGAAACGACCGGCACAGAAGGCTCCTGCCACTGGCTTCCATTTCTGCCCCCGCCCGGCAACCGCCGCAACAGCACGCCACCGCCGGCTCGCCGTGCGCACACAGCGCGCGCGGCCCGGTCCTGGGTGACGCTGGACTCAGACGCGAGGGGGGCACCCGAGTCCACCAGGAGCCCGCATGCCCCAGGAGCCCCCCACCACGGCGCCCGGCCCGCCCGGCGTTCTGCGCGGTTGGCTGGACGCGTCGGCGGTCGTCCTCGCCGGGATCGCCGCGATGGCGGCGGTGGCCGCCCTCGGCCTCTGGGCCGCCGGCGCCGGCTCCCTGCCGGGCGGCGGCTTCCCGTACGTCCTGGCCGGTGCGCTGGCGCTCGCCGTCGGCGGCTCCGTGCAGCTCGACGGCGGGGCGGGCTTCTTCGCCCAGGTGGACGCCGGGATCACCGCGATGCCGCTGACCGTCGGACTGGTCGGCGCCCTGGTGATGGCGGAGGTGTTCCTGCGCCAGCTGCGCTTCCGGGCGGTCGCCGGCGGCGCCGAACTGCTCGGCCGGGTGGCCCGGACGGCGGCCGTCTGGGTGGTGGCCCTGGTGCTGATCACCCTCGCCGCCCGGCACACCTTCGTCGTCCCGCTCGGCGGCGGCCTCGTCCAGGACCTCGGCGGCGCCCTCGGCCTGACCCCCGAGATCGGCTTCCACGCGGAGCCGCTGAGCACCATCGGCCTCGGGCTGCTCTGGCTGCTGGTGGTCCTGGCGGCCACCTTCGCGGTCTCCCGCCGGGCGCCGCTGCCGCGCGGCCTGGTGCCGTTCCAGCAGGCCGTCCGGCCGGCCGCGTTCGCGATGCTGTTGGTGCTGCTCATCTGTGTGGTGCTCGGCCTGGTGGCGGGGCTCGTCACCGCCGTCGTGCACGGCGACGCCCGGGCGACGCTGGCCCTGCTCCTGCTGGCGCTGCCCAACCTGGTTTGGCTCGCCCTCGGGCTGGGGATGGGCGCCGAGTGGCACGGCCACCTGGTCGGGGCGATCGGGCTGCCCGTCCCGGAGTCGCTGTCCGAGGTGCTGCGCGCACCCGAGGGCAAGTCGGCCACCATCAGTCTCAGCACCCTCGCGGAGCAGGACGGCCGGGTCTGGTGGCTGCTGCCGCTGACGGCCGTGCTGCTCCTGGCGGCCGGCTTCCTCACCGCCTACCGCTCCCCGCGCGGGGTCCGGCTCTGGCAGCACGCCGTCCGGCTGGGCGCGGCCGCGGCCGTGACGATGCTGCTGGTGGGCGTCTGGTCCCGGGTCTCCGCCGACTACGGCCTCTCGGTGCTCGGGGTCGGCGCCGGGGACGGCGGGCTGGGCGATCTCCTCGGCTCCGTGCTCGGCGACACCAACCCGGTCGCGGGCCTCGGCGGCGGCTCGCTCGTGCTCGATCCGCAGCTCTGGCTGCTGGTGCCGCTGGCGGCGGCCTGGGGCCTGGTGGCCGGCCTGCTCGGCGGTCTGCTGGCGGCCCACCGGAGCAGGCGCGGCGAGATCGCGGCGGACGGCGGCTGACGGCCGGGACCGCCGCGCCTCAGCGTCCCCGGGGGTGGACGACCGGCGTCGCCCAGTCCGGCGGCTCCGGCACCGGGGGCGAGACGTACGGCCCGCCCGCGCCGCCGCCGTACGCCGGGAGCACCTGGGTGGCCGGTCCGTCCGCCACCCAGGGGGTGGCGGGGCCGGGCGCCTCGGCGGTGGCGGCGCGCAGCTCGGCGACGAACTGCAGGCAGCTGGCGTACCGCTGCTCGGGTGATTTCGCGAGTGCCCGGGCCACCACGGCGTCCACCTCGGCGGACAGGTCCGGGCGGTGGTCCCGCAGCGTCGGCGGCGGGTCGTTGAGGTGGGCCCAGAGCAGCGCGAGGTCGCTCTCCCGGCGGAACGGCGGCGTCCCGGCCAGCATCTCGAACACCACGCAGCCCAGGCTGTACTGGTCGCAGCGGCCGTCCAGCGGCCGTCCGGAGATCTGCTCGGGCGCCGCGTAGTCCAGGGTGCCGACGATCTGCCCGACGGTGGTCAGGCCGCTGAGCGAGAGCGACTTCTTGGTGAGGCCGAAGTCGGCCAGGTACAGGTGCTCCGGGTGTTCGCTGTCCGTGCCCGCGGCGACCAGCACGTTGCCCGGCTTGACGTCCCGGTGGACCAGGTCCTGGTCGTGCGCGGCGTCCAGGGCGGAGCCGATCTGCAGGGCCAGCCGGGCCGCCCGGCCGACCGTGAACGCGCCGCCCCGGTTCATCAGCTCGCGCAGGTCGCCGCCGTGCACGAAGCGCATCGCGATGAACAGGATCCCGTCCGTCTCGCCGGCCTCGAACACCGGGATGATGTGCGGGTGGTCGATCGCGGCGGCGGCCTCCGACTCGTGGATGAACCGCTGGCGGAACACCTCGTTGCGGGCCAGCTCCGGCGCCAGCAGCTTCACCGCGACCGTCCGGCCCAGCCGCAGGTCCTTGGCCCGGTACACGACGGCCATGCCGCCCCGGCCGACCTCGGCCTCCAGCCGGTAGCCGGCCACCCGCCGCCCGACCATGCCGGACGGCAGACCGGGGACCTCCTCGGTGTGCGACCCGGTCGGCGGCGGCGGCGGTTCGGTGGGCTCGCCGCTGCCCGACTCCTCCGGGGGAATCACGGCTCAACCGTCCGGGTCGGCTCGTACCCGGTGGGGGCTCGGCCGGGCGCGGGCGAGGCGGCTGGGCCGGGCGCGGGCGCGGGCGGGGGCGAGGCGGCCGGGCGCGGGGTCGCGGCCGGGGAGGCGTTCGGCCGCCCGGGCGCCGCGTAGGTCTGCAGCTGGAGGCCGTCGCAGTAGCACCAGCGGTCGTGCACCGGGTCGAACAGCCAGAGCGCCTCGCCGTCGACGACCAGCCCGATCCGCAGGCCGCGGGCCCGGTCCCGGAAGGTCTCCAGATCGGCGCTGCCGGCCGCGAGGTCCTCCAGCAGCGCCCGGTAGCGGGCCAGCGCGCCCTCGGCCTCGGCCAGCGCCGGGCGGGGGTCGGCCGTCCGGGCCGGTGGGCCGGTGGCGTCCGGCGGCGCCGTCGGGAGGTTGATCAGCAGCCGGCCGTCCACCCAGGTGGTCCAGCCGTTGGAGCAGAGCACGTGCCCCCAGTCGCCCTGCCGGGCGATCAGCTGGACCGGCAGCAGCGGGTCCAGCCGGGCGGCCGGCTGCGCCGGGTCGGGGGCCGTCCAGGTGGCCATCCCGTCCGGCGGGGCGACATGGGTCGGGCGGAACGCGAATTCGTCCATGGGCTCCGTCCATCGGAGGCGTTCACTTCTGCGTGATCACTTCCAGCTGATCACCTGCGTCCTGCGCACCCCGCGTCCGGTCGCGCGCATCCGATCACTTCCGCATGATCGAGGGCTCCTGCCGGCGCAGCAGTGCCAGCACGGCGCCGCCCAGCACCACCGAGAGGCCCACCAGGATGCCCAGGCACCGCAGCCAGCGGGTGCGGTCGGGGCGGAACAGCGGGTCCGCGGTGATCGCGGTCGGGAAGACCGTGTGCAGGTCGACGGTCTGGGCCATGGCGGCCAGACCCCAGCGCGACGGCACCAGCCAGGCGAACTGCTCCAGGCCGGGCACTCCGTGCAGCTTCAGCATGGCGCCGCTGAAGACGATCTGCACCACCGAGAGGAGCACCAGCATCGGCATGGTGGCCTCCTCCTTGCGGACCAGCGCGGAGACCAGCAGGCCGAGCATCATGGCCGAGAAGGAGAGCATCGCGACGGCCAGGATCAGCTCGGCGAGCGGCGGCAGCACGACGCCGCTGTGCACCGTCACCCCGTTGGGCAGCGTCGGGCTGAGGTCCACCCCGGCCAGGCCGACCGTGGTCAGCACGGCCGCCTGGGCCACCGTGACGGTGCCGAGCACCACCACCTTGGAGACCAGGTACGCCGATCTGGAGAGCCCGACCACCCGTTCCCGCTGGTAGATCGGCCGTTCCTTGACGATCTCGCGCACCGCGTTGGCGGAGCCGGTGAGCAGCCCGCCGATGCACAGGGTGAGCACCACGTTGATGGCGTTGTCGGGGGAGATCCGGGAGCCGGCCATCGCCCGGCACATCACGCCGATGATGAACGGCAGGGCGATCATCACGGTGAGGAAGAGCCGGTCGGCGGCCAGCACCGCGGTGTAGCGGCGGACCAGGGTGCCCAGCTGGGAGAACCAGCCCTGCGGCTTCTCCCGTCCGATCGGGCTGCCGCCGACCGCGGCCGGGCGCCCGGCGGGGACGCCCGGCACCGCGCCGGCGGCGACGTACCGCTGGTACTGCGGGGACGCCAGGAACCGGCGCTGCCAGGCGGCGTGGTCCTCGCTCTCGAAGGCCTCGAAGGCCTCGGGCCACTCGGAGTAGCCGAAGAACTCCAGGGCCTCGCCGGGCGGCCCGTAGTAGGCGGTCCGCCCGCCCGGGGCCAGCACCAGCAGCCGGTCGCAGACGGACAGGCTCAGGACGCTGTGGGTGACCACCACGACGGTGCGGCCGTCGTCGGCGAGGCCGCGCAGCATCGTCATCACCGAGCGTTCCATGCCCGGGTCCAGCCCGGAGGTCGGCTCGTCGAGGAAGAGCAGGGAGGGTTTGGTCAGCAGCTCCAGGGCGACGCTGACGCGCTTGCGCTGGCCGCCGGAGAGGCTGGAGATCACCAGGTCGGCCCGGCTGTCCAGGCCGAGTTCGTGGATCACCTCGTCGACCCGGGCCTCGCGCTCCGCCTTGGTGGTGTCCCCGGGGAAGCGCAGTTCGGCCGCGTAGGAGAGCGCGCGGCGGACGGTGAGCTGGGTGTGCAGGATGTCGTCCTGCGGCACCAGGCCGATCCGGCGGCGCAGTTCGGCGTAGTCGCGGTACAGGTCGCGGCCGTCGTAGAGGACGGTGCCCTCGTCGGCCGGGCGCAGCCCGGTGAGGGCGTTGAGCAGGGTGGACTTGCCGGCGCCGCTGGGCCCGGCCACCGCGAGCAGGGCCTTCTCGGCGAGCGGGAATCCGACGCCGTCCAGCAGCACCCGGCGGTCGGGGCCGACCCGGACCACCAGGCCCTGGACGTCCAGCGAGATCTCGCCGGTGTCGGTGTACTCGACCAGCTCGTCGCCGGACAGGCAGAGCGCGAAGTGGCCGATGCCGACGATGTCGGCCGGCCCGACCGGGGCCCGGACCACCGGGCGGCCGTTCAGGTAGGTGCCGTTGTGGCTGGCGAGGTCGACGATCTCGTGCCCGCCGTCGGGGAGGGTGCGCAGCTCGGCGTGGTGGCGCGAGACCACCAGGTCGTCCAGGACGAGGTCGTTGTCGTCGGCCCGGCCGATCCGCACCGTCCGGCCCGGGAGCCGGATGATCGCACTGGGCTGCCGGAAGACGCCGGAGGCTTGCGGGGCGATCAGCGACGGGCGCTCGCGGCCGGCCGGCGCGGGCAGCCCGGCGAAGGTCGCGGAGGGGCCGTCGGCGGGGTTGCCGAACCGTAGCCGGGTGCCGGGGCCGACGTCCTGGTGGTCGATCCGGCGGCCGTCGGTGAAGGTGCCGTTGGTGCTGCCGACGTCGTCCAGCAGCCAGTGGCCGTCACTGGTGTGCAGGACGGCGTGGTGCCAGGAGACCCGCGGGTCGTCGATGACGATCTCGCTGGTCGGGTCGCGGCCGACGTGGTACGACCGGCCGGGATCGATCAGCTGCGAGTCCCGGTCGGTGACGAGGACCAGAGGCGGCGCGACGGGCGCGCCTGCGCGCTCTCCCATGGTTCGGATTCTAGTCCGGCCGGGGCGACCCGGCGTTCCCGGCGGGGCTCCGGGGGCGCTCCCGCCCTTGACCAGCCCGAGTCAATTGGACTGGACCACTGGATCGGAAGCGGACCGCTGCCCTATCGTTTGCCCCATCGTCCGGAGCGTCTGCCACGCCGTCCGGAGCGTCTGCCCGCCGCCCGGAGCGCTCCGGGCGGCCCCCGCGAGCCCCTGGATGGACCGATGAGTCTCTGGCCGCAGTTGCGCGATTCCCGGCTGGTCCGGGCCGGCCGGGCCCCGGGGACCCGCCTGCGCTGCGGGCTGATGGACACCATGCTGGCCGACCTCTCGGTCTCGGTGGTCCTCTTCTTCGAACAGACCCTGGACGAGGACCGGCTCGCCGCCGGCCTCGCCCGGGCACTGGCGCAGGTCCCGGTGTTCGCCGGGCGGCTGCGCACCGACGGCGACGAACTGACCGCCGTCTGCGACGACTCCGGTGTACCGATGGACAGTTACGACATCGACGGCACGCTGGCGGAGGCGATGGGCCGGGTCACCTCGGCCGGCGCCGCGCTGGTCGACCCGGTGGACGCCCCGGCCGCCCGGGCCGGCGGCGTCCCGCTGCTCACCGTCCGGATCACCCGGCCCTCGGCCGGCGGCACGGTGCTGGGCTGCTCCTGGCACCACGCGATCGGTGATCTGCAGAGCTTCATGCTGCTGATGCGGGCCTGGTCCGCCGCGGTGGAGGGCGAGGAGCTGCCCGAGGCCGAACTGGTCGAGGACCAGGACGCGTTGCTCGGCAAGGTGCTGCCCGCCGAGGACTGCGGGCGGCCCGGGTTCCGACTGCCCGGCCCGGCCGAGGCCGCCGTGCTGGCCGCTGCGGTGGCGGCCGGGCCGCGCGCCAACCGGACCGTCCAGCTGTACTTCGGCGAGGCCGAACTCGCCCGAATGCGCGAGGAGTTCAGCGCGACAGCAGGGCGAAGACTCTCCTCCGGCGACGTGCTCTGCGCCCATGTCGTCAGTACGGTGCGGGAGTTGGACGAGGACGGCGAGACCCGCTGGCTCACCGTCCCGGTCAACGCACGCCGCCCGCTCGGTCTGCCGCCGACCCTGGTCGGCAACCTGCTGGGGGACGTCCACCTGCCCCACGCTCCGCAGGACGGCCCGGCGGCCCTCGCGGCCGCCCTGCGCGAGGCCCTGGAGGGCTTCGCCGACGGGCACCTCAACCTCCGCTCCAATCTGGCCTTCCTGGAGGCGATCGGGCGGTCCCGGCTGCGCGACTGTGTGCCGCTCGGCTTCGACCCGGAGCACCGCCGGTTCAGCTTCTCCAACTGGAGCCGGTTCGGCGCCTACCGGATCGCCTTCCAGGGCCACCGGCCGGTGTTCTTCAGCCCGGCCGCCAACTACCCGCTGCCGTGGGTCTCCTGGACGGTAGAGGGGTTCCACGGGGCCGGATCGCTCACCACGGCGGTGCTCCCGGCCCGGTTGGCCGCCCGGCTGCGCAGCGCCGAGGGGCGGGCGGCACTGCACCGCCACCGCGACCCGGCCGACGTGCTGCCCGAGCTGGCCACCACCCTCGCGAAGGTGCTCTGACCGGGCCGGGCCGCCGCGTACGGCGACGCCGACGAGGGGGTGGGCCGTCGCGCCCACCCCCTCGCGTCGGTCCGGGCTCCGGAGGCCCGGAGGGCACCAAGGCGGTGCGTGCCCTCCCGTGCCCTCCCCTGCCCTCCGGCACCGCCCGGTGCCGGTCAGGCCGGGAAGGCCTCCTCGATCGCCGTCCAGAGCCGCACCCGGGCGCTGAGCGCGAGCCGGACGGTCTCCGCGCAGGCCGCCCACTTGGCGTCGTCGTCGCCGCAGAGGTCGATCAGCATCTGCATCGCCATCGGGGTGTGCTGCTCGCCGTCGACCTCGATGTGCCGGGCCAGGTAGTCCTTGAACACGGTGAGCGCGCCGTCCGGGTCGTCGATGCTGATGACCTGGGCGAACATGTCGGGGATGAGGTCCTCGCGGCCGAAGGCGAACGCGGCCGCGCGGCAGTGCACCGGCGCGTTCTCGATGATCTCCCAGGTGGTCGCGGTGAAGTCCACGGCGGCCTGCGGCACCCCGGCGGTCTTCAGCGCCTCGGGCACCGGGGTGCCCGCGCGCAGCAGCTCCAGGAAGGCCTCGACCGGTGCCGGGTCGGCGCCGGCCTGCCGCATGCCCTCGACGTACAGCTCGAAGTGGCTGGTGAAGCCCTCGCCGAGCTCGTCGCTCTCCTCCACCAGCACGATGTCGTTGATCAGCCGGCGGCTGGCGGTCGGGCCGTTCGGGACCCACGGCACGTCGACGCAGGTCAGCTCGCGCTGCAGGCTCTTCAGCAGCGACATGAAGTCCCACACGGCGAAGACGTGCCGGTCCAGGAAGGTCCGCACGTGTCCGATGCTGGTCAGTCCGCCGTAGACGGTGTGGCCGACGACCTCGCGGCGCAGCGGGTCGATGGCCTCCTGGAGACCGGTCAGGCCGGGGTGCGAACGGTCCCAGTGGTAACGGCTGGTGGACATGTGGAGCTCCTTCACAGGGGGAACGGGATTCTGCCACGAGGGGTGCGCGCCGGACAGGGGGCGCGCACCCGCCGGGTTACTTCATGACGGCGCGCAGCGCGTGCCGCAATTGCTCCCGGCCGGGCTGGAGGGCGCGGTCGAGGGCGGGGGCGAACGGCAGGACGGCGCCGTCGGGGCGGGTGACGCGGCGGGGCGGGGCGATCAGCCGCATCTCCTCGGCGGCAGTGGCCAGCACCTCGGCGCCGATGCCGCAGCTGCGGTTGGAGTCGTCGACGACCACCAGCCGGCCGGTGCGCTCCAACGAGGCGGCCAGCGCCGTCCAGTCGAAGGGGTGCAGCGTACGGGGGTCGAGCACCTCGACCGAGATCTCGTCGGCGAGCTCCTCCGCGACCGCCAGCGCGTCGTGCACCAGGTGGCCGACGGCGACCAGGGTGACGTCGGTGCCGGTGCGGTGGACGCGCGCCGAGCCGAGCGGGATCGGCTCCAGCGCCCAGGTGACGGTCTCGCGCACGGCCAGCGCGGCGGCCGGCGCGAACACCACCACCGGGTCCGGGTCGCGCACGGCCGAGCGGAGCAGGCCGTACGCGTCGGTCGGCGTGGCGGGCACCACCGTCTTCACCCCGGCGTGCGCGAACAGGCTGTAGGGGTGGTCGGAGTGCTGGCCCGCCCAGCCGTCCCGGGAGCCGGATCCGGGGACCACACAGGTCAGCGGGACACTGGCCTGGCCGCCGGTCATCAGGGAGAACTTGTGTGCCTGGTTGACGAGTTGCTCGAAGACGAGGAACAGCAGCGAGGGGATCTGGAACTCGATCACCGGCCGCCGGCCGCTCAGCGCCGCGCCGATCGCCATCGCCGTGAAGGCCTGTTCGGAGAGCGGGGTGTCGACGATCCGCCCGGGCCCGAAGCGGTCGAGCAGCCCGAGGGTCGGACCGGCCAGGCCGGCGCCGATGTCCTCGCCGAACACGCAGACCGTGGGGTCCTCGGCCAACTCGTCGGCCAGTGCCCGGTTCAGCGCCTTGGTGTAGGAGAGTCTGGTCATCCCGTCGCTCCCGCCCGCGGCCGCCGTCCGTCGGCGTACAGATAGTCCAACGCGCCCTCAAGATCGGGCAGTTCGGAGGCGAGCGCGAATTGCTCGGCGGCCGCCAGCTCGGCTGCCACCGAGGCGTCGAGCTCGGCGGCGCGTACCTCGCCGATCGCGGCCGCGGCGCGCGGCAGCGGGTCGCGGGCCCGCCAGTCGGCCACCTCCTCCGGCGTGCGGTAGCGCAGCTTCATCCGGCGTTCCATGGTGTGGTGGCCCTCGAAGCGGTAGGTGCGGCACTCCAGGAAGCCCGGGCCGCTGCCGGACCGGGCCCGGGCGACGGCCTCCTCGGCCGCGGCCCGGACGGCCTCGGTGTCCATCCCGTCGACGGTGACGGCGGGGATGCCGAAGGCGGCCGCCCGGCCGACCGCGCTGCCCGCGACCGCGGTGGCGGCCGGCAGGGTGGTGGCGTAGCCGTTGTTCTCGCAGACGAAGACCACCGGCAGCCGCCACATCGCGGCCAGGTTGAACGACTCCAGCAGGACGCCCTGGTTGAGCGCGCCGTCACCGAAGAAGGAGACCGCCACCCGGTCGTCGCCGGCCTGCCGGGCCGCCCAGGCGGCGCCGACCGCGATCGGCGCACCGGCGCCGACGATGCCGTTGGCGCCCAGGATGCCCAGCGAGAGGTCGGCGGCGTGCATGGAGCCGCCCCGGCCCCGGTTCAACCCGTCGACCCGGCCCGCCAGTTCGGCGAGCAGCCGGCGGGGGTCGACGCCCCGGGCGAGCACGTGGCCGTGCCCGCGGTGGGTGGAGGTGAGCCGGTCGCCCGGGCCCAGCGCGGCGCAGACGCCGACCGCCACGGCCTCCTGGCCGATGTAGGGGTGGATGCCGCCGGTGATCACCCCGGACTTCACCAGGGTGAGCGCCTGCTCCTCGAAGCCGCGGATCAGCCGCAGCATCCGGTACCGCTGCTCGGGGGTGCCCAGCGGCGCGGGCCCGGCGGCTCCCGGCCGGGGGACCGGGCCCGCCGTGGTGGCGGTGCCGCCGACCGCCGTCACGGGGTGCCCCGCCAGAGGGTCGGGCAGATGTCCGGGTCGGCGTAGTCCGGCCGGCCGTCGGCGGTGCGGCGGACCACCACGTCGTGGTTGTAGACCACCGTGCCGCCGTCCGGCCTGAGGTGGTGGCGGTACTCGTTCCCGCCGTCCTGGAGGTGCAGCGAGACGGCGCGGCGCGGTGCGTCGGACAGGTTGGCACCGCTGCCGTGGTAGGTCCGGCAGTGGTGGAAGCTGACGTGCCCGCGCGGGATCTCGATCGGGACCTTGCGCACCTGCTGCCCGTTGTGGTGCGCGTTGGCGGCCAGGATCGACTCCAGTTCGGAGCGGTCGCGGTGGGCGAAGTGCCGGGTGGAGTCCTCGCCGGAGTCCAGCTCGCGCCAGCGGTGGCTGCCGTCGATCATGGTGATCGTGCCGTTCTCCACCCCGCAGTCGTGGAACGGCAGGAAGGCCGTGAGCATCCGGTCGGAACTGGACGTCTGCCAGTAGTGCTTGTCGAAGTGCCAGGGCACCTGGTTGGTCGGCTCCTCGGGCACCGGCGGCTTGTAGATCAGCGTCGCCTGGAAGACCCGGATCTCCTCGGCCTCGGCCAGCAGCGCGGCGACGGCGCCCAGCAGCGGCTTGCGCAGGATCGCGCCGATGGCGTCGCTCTCGTAGTGCACGTAGTCGTTGTGCCGCTGGACCGGGCCGTGCTCCGGCGTCCAGGCGGCGAGGTTCGGCGGGCGGACGGCGAGTTCGCGGTCGCGGTGGCCCTCGTAGTACTTCTCGGTGGCGGCCTGCAGGGTGTCCAGCTCCTCGTCGCTGAACAGCCGGCGGGAGAGGTACCAGCCGTGTTCGAGGTAGCCCGCCACCTCCTCGGGGGTGGGCAGCAGTGCGCGCTCGGCCTCGGTGAGCCGGAACTCGGGTGCGGTGGTCATGCGGGGGCCTCCTTCTGCGGGGCGGGGGTTGCTCAGACGGAGGCGGTGGCGTTCGTCCGCTCGACGGCCTCGTACAGGGCCTTGATGTTCGCGGTGCCGAAGGTGCCCGCACCCTGGCGCTCGATCAGTTCCAGGAAGTAGGTCCGGCGCGGGTGGGTCGAGCGCAGGAAGATCTGGAAGAGCTGCCCGCCGTGGTCCTGGTCGACCAGCACGTCGAGTTCGCGCAGCGTGTCGACCGGGATGGCCGTCCCGCCGAGCCGCTCGGCCAGCGCGTCGTAGTAGGCGCCCGGGGTGGTGAGGAACTCCACCCCGCGGTCGCGGATGGTGCGCACGGCGGTGGCGATGTCGCCGGTGCGGAAGGCCAGGTGCTGGACGCCCGCGCCCTCGTTGTCGGCCAGGAAGGTGTCGATCTGGCCGGGCCGGCGGGAGGTGTCGGGCTCGATCAGGGTGAAGGTGACCTCGCCGGAGGCGTTCTGCACCACGCTGGAGTCCATCGCCTGCTCGCCGACCTCGATGTACTCGCCGAAGATCCGGTGGAGGCCGAGCGCGGCCTCGCAGAACCGCACGGCGGGGGCGAGTTCGCCGGCCGGGACGCAGATCGCCGCGTGGTCGAGGGCGTCCAGCAGGGCGCCGGGGGCGGGCTCCGCGGCCGGGCCGGAGACCGCCCCGGCGGCGGTGTCGGGGACGAACCGCAGGGCGACGTCGCCGAAGCCCGCCACCAGGCCGCCGGCCCGGTCCAGGACGCGGGCGCCGTGCCGCTCGGCGCGCTCCAGCGAGGCCTGCGGGTCGGTGCAGCCGAGCGCGATCACCCCGACGCCGTCGCCGTGCACGGCGACGAACCGGGCGACCGGGTGGGCGGGGTCGGCGGCGGAGACGAGGTGCAGCCGGATGTCGCCCTGGCGCAGCCGGACGGTGCGTACGCCGTCCGGCCCGGCGGCCGGCTCCCCGGGCGCCTGCTCCGCCGACGTCCGGGCATCGGGCGTGCGGGCTTCGGGCGTGCGGGCATCGGGCGTGCGGGCTTCGGGCGTGCGGGCGTCGGGCGTGCGTTCATCGGGCACGAAGCCGAAGTCGGCGCGGAGGCCGGCCGCGGTCTTGTCGGCGTCCGCGCAGTGGAACTCGACATGGGTGATGGACTGGATGGACAACGGGTGCTCCCCGGGGGTGGCGTTTGATGGGTGGCCGGGGTACCGCGCCGGGCCGGGTCGGCTCCGACGGGTGCCCCGGGGCAGGCCGGGGTGCGACCCCGGTGCCCGGTCGGTTACTTGACGGACCGGGTGGACGCCGGGCCGAAGACCAGGCTGAGGTTGTGCCCGCCGAAGGCGAAGGCGTTGCTCAGCGCGGCGCCCGGCGGTACGGACCGGGCCGCGCCGCGCACGTGGTCGAGCGCGCAGGCCGGATCGGGATCCGTCAGGTTGAGCGTCGGTGGCAGCGTCCCCCGGGCGACCGCGAGCGCGGTCACCACTGCCTCCAACGCCCCTGCGGCGCCCAGGAGATGGCCGGTCGCGCCCTTGGTGGAGCTGACCGCCGGACCGTGCTCGCCGAAGACCGCGCGCAGGGCGGCGGTCTCGGCGACATCGCCCAGTCTGGTGCCGGTGCCGTGCGCGTTGACGTAGCCGATGTCGGACGGCGCCAGACCCGCGTTGGCGATCGCGGCGCGCATCGCGTCGGCCGCGCCCGAGCCGTCCGGTCGCGGCATGGTCGGGTGGTGGGCGTCCGTCGAGGCGCCCCAGCCGGTGAGGTCGGCGTACCCGGCCGCGCCGCGGGCGTCCGCGTGCTCGGCCCGCTCCAGGACGAGGACGGCGCTGCCCTCGCCGAGGACGAAGCCGTTGCGGCGGGCGTCGAACGGCCGGCTGGCCTCGGTCGGATCGTCCCAGCCGGCCGACAGTGCACGGGCGTTGGTGAAGGCGGCGGCGATCGTCGGGTGCAGCGAGGACTCGCTGCCGCCGCAGACCACCACGTCGGCGTCGCCGGCGCGGATCAGCCGCAGCCCCTCGGCGACGGCCTGGGCGCCGGCCGCACAGGCCGTCACGATGGCCGAACTGAACCCCCGGATCCCGTGTTTGATGGCGATCCGGGCGGTGGCCATGTTGGAGAGCATGCCGGGCAGCAGGTACGGGCTGACGCCGGGCCGGCCGCGCTCCAGTCGGCGGTGCGACTGCTGCTCGAAGGTCTCCAGCCCGCCGCCGCCGGTGGCCAGCACCACGGCGGTGCGGTGCGGGTCGGCGTCGCGGCCGACCACCAGGCCCGCGTCGGCGAGCGCGTCGTCGGCGGCGGCGAGGGCGAGCAGCACGAACCGGTCCACGCACCTGGTCTCGGTGGGCGGCAGCACCTCGCGGCCCTCGACGGCGGGTGCCAGACCGGCGGCGGTGAGCCAGCCGTGCGCGGCGTGGCCCTCGGGCAGCGCGCGGATGCCGGAGCGGCCGGCGGTGAGCGCCTCGAAGACCTCGGCCGGCTTCCGGCCGACCGGTGTGACCAGGCCGATCCCGGTGACCACGGCGCCCGGGCGGGCGGTGGCCGCGCTCATCGGGCGGCCACCGAGTCGAGGTAGCGGCGGCGCAGCAGCACCTTGCGGACCTTGCCGGTCGGCCCGAGCGGGATGTCGTCGCCCGCCACCACCAGGACCTGGCGGACGGTGGCCGCCGCGGCCTCGTCGAGGGCCGCGGTGACCGCCTTGGTGCGGTCGGCCGTCGGATCCGCGTCCGCGGTCAGGATCAGCAGGACGTCGGTGACCACCTGGTCGCCGTCCCGGACGGCGACCACCGTGCAGTCCGCCACGTCGGGGCAGGCGGCCAGTACCCGTTCCTCCGACATCGCGGTGAACAGCCGCTTGCCGTCGCCGAGTTCGACCGAGTCCACGGCACGGTCGACGTGGTAGTAGTAGCCCTCCTCGTCCCGGTACATGAGGTCCCCGGTGAGGAAGCGGCCGCGGATCCGGGTGCGGAAGGTCTTGACCGAGTCGTTCCAGTAGCCGAGTGCCAGGGTGGGGGAGGCGGTGGCGAGTTCGCCGACCTCGCCCGTCCCCAGCGGCTCGCCGTCCGGGCCGACCAGCTCGCAGTCGACGAAGGCGTGCGGGCGGCCGACGCAGCGGCCGTAGCGTTCGGTGCCGGGTCCGTGGGTGATGAAGAAGTGCGAGTGGCCCATCTCGGTGGAGCCGAGGCCGTCCACGAACAGCGAGCCGGGCAGCCGGACCCGGCCCTCGCGGGTGACGGCTTCGCGGCTGCCGGCGGCGATCAGCCGGCGGATGTGCACCTCGTGCGCGCAGTCCCCGGTGTTCCACCAGAGCGCGACCGACGACAACTCGCGCTTCGCCAGGTCGTGGTGGGCCAGCTCGGCCCAGGTGGCGGCGAAGCCGATGACACCGGTGGGCCGGCGCTCCTCGATGGCGTCCAGTACACCGGCGCCGGCCTGCCGGGAGAGCAGGTCGAGCCGGGTGTGCGAGCTGAGCGCCAGGTTCACCGCGATCAGGGTGGCGGCGTGCGGCGCGGGCAGTGCGCTGAGCATCCGCTCCTGGCCCTGCGGGCGGGGCAGTCGCAGGCGGTGGCGGATCGCCGCGTACAGGCTCGCGTGGGAGTGGACGACGGCCTTGGGCATCCCGGTGGTGCCGGAGGAGTGCGTGATCGCCACCGGGTCGTCGGACCAGTGCCGGTAGGGGGCGGGGGCGGCGTCCGGGTCGCCCGAGCCGAGCGTGCCGACCTCCGGGAGCAGCGGGGCGCCCGGGTCGTGGCCGGCCAGCGCGGCGAGGTGCGGGGCGTCGGCGAGGATGCCGACGGCGCCGATCCGGGCGATGTAGCGGGCGGCGCGCTCCCCGTCCACGTTCGGGTTCAGCAGCGCCGGGATGGCGCCGAGCCGGGCCAGTGCGAGGAAGGAGAGCACATGGTCGGCGACGTCCGTCGCGTAGACCACCACCGGATCGCGGCGGGTGACGCCGAGGCCGTGCAGGGCCGCCGCCCGGGCCCGGACGGCGCGGTCGAGTTCGCGCAGTGTGAAGGGCTGCCAGGCGGCATGGCCGTCGACCGGGGTGTCGAAGGCCAGCAGTGGTTCGTCCAGTCCGAGGCCCAGGGCCATCCGGCGGGTGAGGACGTTGCCGGCGCCGACGTCGGGGTCGTCCGCGAGAAGGGTGCGGATACTGCGGATGCTCACGGTGGTGAATCCCTCCCATGGTGCTGGGCGTACTTCGGCGGGGCGCGTCGGGTGCGCCGCTCGCTCGATGGCGGTGCGGGCGATACGGGGTGGCGGGGTACGGAGGCGGCGTGGTGTGCGGTGGCGGGGCGGCGCGGGTCAGCCGGCCGTGACCAGGACGGCGGCGGCCCGGTCCGTTTCCCCGGCGGACTCCGCCTGCTCGGCGGCGACGACGAGCACCTGGTCCGCGTCGCCGTCCGCGAGGAGCAGCGCCGCCAGGTCGAGCGCGTCCTGCGGCACCCGGCCGGGTACGGAGTCGGCCGGGCTGATCGACACCACCGGCCCGGTCAGGCCCCAGCGGGCGGCGATGTGTCCGAGCACGGCGTTCGGGTTGGACTGGAAGAACAGCAGGGGCGGCACCCGCCCCCCGGAGGCGGCGGCGTCGTCGATGGCGCGGGCGGTGGCGCGGTCGCCGCCCGCGCTGGCCAGCAGCAGGGCGGTCCGGCCGGGGGCCGGGGCGCTGCCGTGCCGGGCGCGCAGGCAGCGCTCGGCGGTCTCGGCGACCAGCGGATTGAAGGAGGAGGCGGTGAAGCCGGGGATCGGCGGGAGCGGCTCGTGGTGGCCCGGCTCCGGCCAGCGGGCTTCGGCGAGGACGCGCAGTGCGGTCACCGGGTCGCCACCAGGAGTGCGGTGTTGGCGCCGCCGAAGGCGGAGTTGAGCGTCAGCGCGTAGCGTGGCCGGTCGGCGCGCGGGCCGTCCAGCACGAGGTCCAGTCCGACGTCCGGGTCCGGGCCGAGCCAGCCGGCGTTCACCGGGAGCCGCCCGTCGCGCAACGCCCCGATGGTGACGGCGAGTTCGAGCAGGGCGGAGGCCTCCAGGGCGTGCCCGTGGACGGCTTTGCTGGAGCTCACCGGGAGCCGCCCGGCGTGCGCGCCGAACACCTGGTGGAGGGCGTTGGCCTCGGCCCGGTCGGACAGCGGCGAACCGGTGCCGTTGGCGTTGACGTAGCCGACCTCGTCCGGGGCGAGGCCCGCCCGGGCGAGCGCGGCCCCGACGGCGCGGGCGACGCCGTCGCCGCTCGGCTCCGGGCGGCAGACGTGGTGGGCGTCCCCGGACCGGCCCCAGCCGGCCAGCCGGGCGAGCACGGGTGCGCCGCGCAGCTCGGCCCGCGGCTCCGCCTCGACGACCACGGCGGCGGCCGCGTCGCCGAGCAGGGTGCCGGTCCGGCCGGCGCTGAACGGGCGCAGCTCGCCGTCCCGGGCCAGCGCCCGGCCGGCGTCGAAGGCGGCGAAGACGCCCGGCTCCACCAGGTGGCCGGCGGCGACCAGCACCCGGGGGTGGCGGCCGGCGGCCACCAGGGCGGCGGCGTCGGCCACGGCGGTGCCGGCGGCGACGCAGGCACCGGTGTAGACGCGGGTGACGCCGGCGGTCCCCCAGGCGGCGGTGGCTCCGGCGGCGACGGCGGCGGTGACGGCCCGGGTGCGGAGGTCACTGTGCAGCGCGAGCAGGACGGGCATGCCCTCCCGGTCCGCCGCGGCCCGGCCGTCGCCGTCGGGGCCGTCACCGCCGCGCCCGGCGGGCAGGCCGGCCTGGCGGCAGGCCTGGTCCACCGCGGCGAGGACGGCGTCGGCCAGCGGCACCGGCTCGGCCAGCAGCGCGGCCCGGGTGGTCCGGCGCGCGGAGACGTCGAACCTGGTCACCGTGGTAAACGCGGTCTTGCCGAGGGCGGCCGCGTCGGTGAGCGCGTCCAGCCCGGTGCCGGCCGCGCTGAGCACGCCGACACCGGTGACCACGGGCCGGACGGCGGGCGGGGCGTGGCCGGTCATGACTGCGCGACCCCTGCGGTCCGTTCCAGCGGAGCGCCGGCGGCCGCCGCGAGGACGGCGGAGCGGAGCACCTCGACGGCGTCGTCCACCGTCCGGATCGCCTCGAAGCGTTCGTCGTCGAGATCCGGCTCGATGCCGTAGCGCTGCTCGAACTCGGCTATCAGCCAAGTGAGTTCGAGGGAGCCGAGTTCCTCGGGGACGGTGTCGGCGGCGCGCTGCCCGAACGCCGCCAGGATCGTCAGTACCTCGGCCCGGTCGGGGAGGACGGGCTCGGTCACGCGGGGCTGCCCGAGGTGGCGGTGACGGCGGCGAAGCGCTTGGCGACGTCGGCGGTGAACTCGTCGAGCGTCATCAGCGCGGTGCTCTCCATCTCGTCGAAGTCGAACTTGATCCCGAACTCGTCCTCGACCTGGACCGAGAGGTCGGCCAGCGCGAGCGACTCCAGGTCGAGCCCGGCCGGGCCGAGGTCGGTGTCGCCGGTGACCTCGGAGACGTCGTACTGCATCTCGGTCAGGGCGGCGAGGACGAACTCGCGGATGCGGTCCTGCATGGTGTGCTCCTGTACTCGCGCGCAGCGGCGCGCGGATCGTCGGGGGAGAAGCAAGCGGCGGGGAGAAGCGGTGGGGAGTCGGGGACGCGGCGGTCCGGGTGCGGCGGGTCTGTCCGGCGCCGCCCGGCGGGGCCGGTCAGCGGGGCGGTTCGGCGGCGGTCGCCCGCAGGGCGGCCGGGTCGCGCAGCAGCTTTCCGGTGGCGGTGCGCGGGAGTTGCGGGAGGAAGGACAGCCGGCGGGGCCGCTTGTAGGCGGCGAGCCGCCGGGTCAGCCCGTCCCGGACCAGCGCGTGGTCGGCGTCCTGGTCGGCGGCGAGGTACGCCTCGATGGCGCCCTCGTCGAAGACCACGACGGCCTCGCGGACCTGGGGCAGGGCGGCCAGGATCAGTTCGACCTCGGTGAGGTCCACCTTCAGCCCGCCGATCGAGACCTGGGAGTCCCGCCGGCCCAGCACGGTGACCAGCCCGGTGGCCCGGTCCAGCTCCGCGGCGTCGCGGGTGTGCAGCCAGCCGTCCGACCACCGGGTCGGGTCGTCCAGCCCAGGGTACGGCGAGGCGGCCGTGCCCAGCTGCAACTCGCCTGCCACCAGGCGCAGTTCCATGCCGTGCACGGGACGCTTCGCCGGGTGCAGCGTGCCGTCCAGATCGGTGGCGATGACGCCGAGCTCGGTCATCCCGTACATGGTGCCCAGCGGTACGCCGTACCGGGCGGTGAAGGCCGCCGGCAGGCCCGGGCGGACCAGCTCCCCGGCCACCACCATCCGGCGCAGCCGTGGCAGCGCCGGCGGCGCGGCCGCACCGGCCAGCAGTTCGGCGTGGAAGGGGACACCGATCACGGTGGTCGGCCGTTCCCCCTCGTCGCCGACGGCGGCCAGGATACCCGCCGCCGTCATCCGCTCCGGCACGGTGAGCGGCGCGTGGGCGTACAGGCTGTTCAACAGTCCGCCGACCAGTCCGAGCACGTGCACCACCGAGGAGAGCAGCACCACCCGCTCGCCCTCGCCGGGGAAGTCCGCCAACCGCCGGTAGCAGTCGAGTTCACGGAGCAGGTCGCCGGCGGTGCGGGCGATGACCTTGGCCGGGCCGGTGGACCCGGAGCTGAGCTGGACCAGCGCGTGGCCGGTCCGGGCAGGTCGCCCGCCCGGTAGCCGGACGGCCACCGGCTCGACCTCGGAGAAGCCGCGCAGCGCCGCCGAGGGCCGGTGCTCGGACCCTACCAGCACCTGCGGGGTCAGCCGTTCGACCGCCAGGGCGATCTCGTGGTCGGTCAGCCGGTGGTCCAGCAGGGTTACCTGGGCGCGCAGTTGCCAGCAGGCGAGCAGCGCGGCGACGAAGCCCAGGGAGGGCGGCAGTCGCAGCGCCGCGGTGCCGCTGGGGCCGAGGCCGGCCGCGGTCAGCCGGGCGGCCTGCTCGTCGACCAGGGCGCGCAGGGTGGCGCGGTCGACGGGTGTGCCGAAGCGCAGGCACTCCGCGTCCTCGGGGCCGGCCAGCAGGAACCGCGCCACCCAGTCGTCCGGGGCGTCGGCGTGCGGCGGTGAGGAGGGTGGAAGTGCGGGGAGGGAAATGCCGGTCAACGCCACTCCACGGAGAGGAGATTTGACATGGACGCCGTTCTCAAACCAATACGGTCAATTCCGTTGCCAGACCTTTGCACAGACGTTTGGTCAAATCAAGGTCTATACCAATCTGGTCCGTACCTTCTACGCTGCCGAAGCGGGACTGGTCCGAGCGCGGCCGTCCGGGAACGAGGATGCCCGTGGGACTACTCACGCTGGCCGGGATGGAGCGCGCGGCGCGCGCCCAACTACCACCGGAAATATGGGACTTCATCGAGGGTGGCAGTGGATCCGAACGCACCCTGGCGGCCAACCGGGAAATGTTCGGTCACTATGCACTGCGCCCCCGCACGCTGGTCGACGTCTCGACCTGCTCGACCGCCGTCCCGCTGCTCGGAACCGAGCTCCGGACGCCACTCGCAATTGCCCCGATGGCCTACCACCGGCTGGTCCATTCGGACGGGGAAACCGTGACCGCCCGGGCAGCCGGCCGGGCCGGCGCGGTGCTGGTCGCCGGAATCTTCGCCAGCCGCAGCCTGGAGTCCATCGCGGCCGCGGCCACCGGGCCGCTCTGGTTGCAGCTCTACTGGCTGCGCCGGCGCGACGCGCTCGCCGCCCTGATCGAGCGGGCCGAGGCAGCCGGCTTCGCCGCGCTCATGCTGACCGTGGACGCGCCCCGGATCGGCCGCCGGCTGCGCGACCTGCGCAACGGCTTCGCCGTTCCGCCGGACATCCGCGCCGTCAACCTCGACCCCGCGCTGATGGCCGCCAGCCACCGGGCCGACGTGGGCTCCTCCGGCATCGCCGAGCACGCCCTGGAGCAGTTCGACCCCAGCCTGACCTGGTCCGACCTGGCCTGGCTGCGGGCCCGCACCCGCCTCCCGCTGGTCCTCAAGGGCATCCTGACCGCCGAGGACGCCCGGCTCGCCGCCGAACACGGGGTGGACGCCGTGGTGGTCTCCAACCACGGCGGCCGTCAACTGGACGGCGCGGTCCCGGCGCTGGCGGCGCTGCCCGAGGTGGTCGCCGCGCTCCCGCCGGAGGTCCCGGTGCTGCTCGACGGCGGCGTCCGCACCGGCACCGACATCGCCGTCGCCCTCGCGCTCGGCGCCCGGGCCGTCCTGGTCGGCCGCCCCGTGCTGTGGGGGCTCGCCGTCGACGGCGAGGCGGGCGTGGTCCGCGTCCTCGACCTGCTCCGCGACGAACTGGAGCACACGCTGGCCCTGCTGGGCCGGCCCACCCTCGCGGACCTGGACCACAGCGCCCTCGCGCCCTGGCCCACCGCCCCCGCGCCCCGGCCCACCGCCTGACGGCGCGACCCCGGCCCCCCGCCCCACCGCGCGGCCCCCGCCCATCCCCCCGCGCCCGGCCCACCGCCCCACCGCGCGGCCCCGCACCGAGCTCCGGACCGAAGTTCCGGGCCGAAGCACCGCACGCCCGACAGAGAGACCGACGACATGAAGAACCAGGACGCCTTCCCCGGCTGGGACTGGGACGACCCGGACGGCCTCGCCGTCCGCCTCGACGCGTTCAGCGCCGACGTCGCCACCTGCGAGAAGCTCGAACCGGCCGCCGGCGGCCTCCCGCGGGACCACCAGGGCTTCCGCGAACTCGGCATCACCGGCATCGAGTTCGCCGCCTTCCGGACGGCCCACCCGGAGGGCCTCGGCACCGACCTGACCGCCCTGCGCAGCCCCGGCGCCAGTACCGAACCCGGCACCCTCTACCGCGTCGACGGCGACCGCTGGTTCACCCAGCTCGACATCGGCCGCCCGCTGCCCTTCGCGGACGCCAGCGTGGACTGGGTCTACGCCGAGCACCTGATCGAGCACGTCACCATGCCGGTCGCGATCGGCTGGCTGCGCGAGGCCCGGCGGGTGCTGCGCCCCGGCGGCGTGCTGCGCGTCACCACCCCCGACCTGGCCCGCTACCTGGTCGGCTACGCGACCGACGACGGCTTCCTCGCCAAGCACCGCCGGCGCCTCACCACCATGGGGTTCGGACCGCCGATGCCGCCGCGCCCGGCCTTCCTGGTCAACCAGATCTTCCGGTACTACGGCCACCAGTGGATCTACGACCTGGACGAGCTGCGGCACGTCCTCACCCAGGCCGGCTTCGAGGCCGACGCGATCCGCCACTGCGCCTACCGGCAGGGCGTCCGCGCCGACGTCGCCGACCTCGACACCGCGTTCCGCACCGACGAGACGATCTACGTCGAGGCCGACCGCTAGGGAGTGCCGGCAGAGTCCCGCCTGATCCGACGCGACTTTGCCAGCACCCCCAGGACTTGTCCGACACTCCCCGCCGCGCTTCTCCTTTGCGACGCGAACTGCTCGGACAAGCCCCAGGACTCCCCTCCGCGAGCCTGTCCGGGCGTGACCGACCGGGCAGGCTCCGAGCAGGAGCGCCCGACCCCCGCCGTCCGATGGGATGACCATGCCCTTGCACCCCCAGGCCCAGGCCCTGCGCGAACGCCGTGCGCAGGCCGGCACACCCCCGCTCTACAGCCTCACCCCGGCCCAGGCCCGCGCCGCCGACCTCGCCGACATCCGGTCCGCCGCCGGCACCCCCGAGCCCGTCGCCGCCGTCGAGGAGCACCGGATCCCCGGCCCCGGCGGCGAGCTCGCCCTGCGGCTCTACCGCCCCGAGCCGGCCGGCCGGCCGCTGCCCGCGCTGCTCTACCTCTTCGGCGGCGGCTGGACCCTCGGCTCGCCCGACACCAGCGACGCGATCTGCCGCCGGCTGACCAACGCCGTCGGCTGCGTCACCGCCTCCGTCGGCTACCGCCTGGCCCCCGAGCACCCCTTCCCCGCGGCCGTCCACGACTGCCGCGCCGCCGCCCGGTGGCTGGCCGGGAACGCCGACGCCCTCGGCGTCGACCCGGCCCGGCTGGCCGTCGGCGGCGACAGCGCCGGGGGCAACCTCACCGCCGCCCTCACCCTGCTCGCCCGGGACGAGGGCGGCCCGGCCCTGCGCCACCAGCTGCTGGTCTACCCCAACACCGACCACCGCGCGGTCGCCGCCGCGCCGCCGGAGCGGCACGACGACCCGCTGCTCTTCAACCGCCGCTCGGTGGCCTGGTACTGGGGCCACTACCTGGCCGATCCCGCCGACGGCGACCACCCCTACGCCTCCCCGCTGCGCGCCCCGAGCCTGGCCGGGCTGCCGCCCGCCACCGTGATCACCGCGGAGTACGACCCGCTGTGCGAGGAGGGGGAGCACTACGCCGACGCGCTGCGGGCGGCCGGCGTCCCGGTCGAGTCCCGCCGGTTCGCGGGCATGCCGCACGGCTTCTTCGCCATGACGGGCGTCCTGGACGCGGCCGGCGAGGCCCAGCGGTACGCCGCCGAGCGGCTGCGCGAGGCCCTGCGGTGACCGCCCTCCGCCCGCTCGCCCCGCCCGACGCCCCGGCCGTCGAGCCCCTCGCGCTGTCCGGACTGCACGCCTCGCTGTCGGATCCGCTGCTGGACGCGATGACCTTCCTCAACGAGGTCACCACCCGCTACCCCGGGGCCGTCTCCTTCGCCCCCGGCCGCCCGTACGAGGGCTTCTTCGAGCCGGAGGACGTCCACGGCCACCTGGACGCCTATCTGGACCACCTGGCGGCCCGCGGCCTCGACCGGGACGCCGTGCGCACCACGCTGTTCCAGTACGGCCCGACCAAGGGCGTCATCGCCGACCTGGTCGCCCGCACCCTGGCCAACGACGAGGGCCTCACCGTCGCCCCCGAGTCCCTGGTGCTCACCGTCGGCGCCCAGGAGGGCATGCTGCTGACGCTGCGCGCCCTCTGCGCCGGCCCGCAGGACGTCCTGCTGGTCAGTTCGCCCTGCTACGTCGGCGTCACCGGCGCCGCCCGGCTGCTCGACCTGACCACCGTCCCGGTGCCCGAGGGCCCCGACGGCGGCCCCGACCCGCAGGCCGTCCGGGCAGCCGCCCGGGCCGTCCGGGCCGGGGGCGGGCGGCCGCGGGCCCTCTACGTGGTGCCCGACTTCGCCAACCCTTCGGGCACCAGCATGCCCGTCGGCGCCCGGGCGAGGCTGCTGGAGACCACCGCCGCGGAGGGGCTGCTGGTCATCGAGGACAACCCGTACGGCTTCTTCGCCCGCGACCCCGGCGAGCGGCCGACCCTGAAGGCGCTGGACCGCCGCCGGCAGGTCGTCTACCTCGGCTCCTTCGCCAAGACCTGCTTCCCCGGCGCCCGGCTCGGCTACGTCGTCGCCGACCAGGAGGTGGCCGGCCCCGGCGGCCGGCGCTCGCTGCTCGCCGACGAGCTGGCGAAGCTGAAGAGCATGACGACGGTGAACACGCCCGCGCTCAGCCAGGCCGTCATCGGCGGCATGCTGCTGCGCCACGACTGCCGGCTGCGCGTCGCCAACGCCCGCGCGACGGCCTACTACGCGGCCAACATGACGGCGCTGCTGGGCGCGCTGGAGCGGGAGTTCCCGGCGGCGGAGCGCGGGCGGCTGGGCCTGTCCTGGAACGAGCCGGAGGGCGGCTTCTTCGCCGTGCTGACGGTGCCCTTCACGGCCGACGAAGCGGCCATGGAGCGGTGCGCCAGGGACTTCGGAGTGCTCTGGACGCCGATGGCGCCGTTCTACCCGGCGGGCGGGGGAGAGCACCGGCTCCGGCTCTCGGTCAGTTCGCTGACGGAGCACCAGATCGACGCGGGCGTCGCCGAGCTGGCCCGCTTCATCCGGGCGCAGGCCCGGTAGCGACACGGACGAGGGCGGGGCCGGGGCTCGAAGAAGCCCCGGCCCCGCCCTCGTACCGCATGGGGGATCGCGCGGGGCTCAGCGCACCCGGGTCGAGAACAGGCGGGCCGACCAGTACACGGACACCACCGTCATCAGGACGACCACCAGCAGCCCCTGCCAGACCACGCTGTCCCCGACATGGCCGGAGAACAGCGCCCGCATGCCTTCCACGGCCCAGTAGAAGGGGTTCCACTTGGCCACGTTCTGCAGCCACACCGGCGCCAGCACCAGCGGCAGCAGGACGCCGGAGAGCAGCGCGATCGGCTGCGCGAGGGTGTTCACCACCGGCGCCATCGCCTCGTCGGCCGGGAGCACCAGCGCGATGCCGTAGGAGATCGCCGAGGTCATCAGGGCCAGCAGGCCGAGCAGCAGGTACGCCAGCAGCAGGTCCAGCGGTGCCACCCGCAGCCCGAACGGCAGCGCGATCAGGGTGATCAGGACGGCCTGGACGAGCAGCGCCACCGTCTCGCGCAGCGCCCGGCCGAGCAGCAGCGCCAGCCGGCTCACCGGGGTCACCCGGGACCGTTCGATGATCCCGGCCTTCAGCTCGCCGAGCAGGCTGAAGCCGGTGTACAGGCCGCCGAAGATGCAGAGCACCGCCAACAGGCCCGGTACGTAGATCTGGTAGGCGTCGGCGTAGGTGATCGCGCCCATCGGCGCCAGCACCGTCTTGAGCAGCGGGGCGAACAGCAGCAGGTAGAAGAGGGGCTGGATCAGCCCGACGGCGATCCAGATCGGGGTTCGCCACATGATCAGCAGCTGTCGCTGGAAGACCAGCCAGGTGTCGCGGGCGAGCTTCATGGGGGCCTCTCGGGGATCAGTGCTCAGGACTGCTCGATGGAACGGCCCGTCCGGGCCAGGAACACGTCGTCCAGGCTGGGCCGCTGCAGCTGCACGGTGCCGGGCACGACGCCCGCCCCGTCGAGGGCGCGCAGCAGTCGCGGGATCGCGGCCGCGCCGTCGTCGAGGTAGAGCCGCAGGTCGTCCTCGCCCTGGGTCTCCAGGCGGTGGAGGTACGGCTGTTCCCGCAGTGCCTTGGTGGCGCGTTCGGCCTCGCCGGCCGCCAGGCCGACCAGGACGACGTCGCCCGAGATCTCCCGCTTCAGGCTCTCCGGGGTCCCCTCGGCGACGACCTCGCCGTGGTCGACGATCGCCACCCGGTCGCAGAGCGCGTCGGCCTCCTCCAGGTAGTGCGTGGTCACCACGACGGTCAGGCCCTCGGCGTTCAGGCGGCGGATCTCCGCCCACACCTGCACCCGGCTGGCCGGGTCGAGCCCGACGGTGGGTTCGTCGAGGAAGAGCACCCGCGGCGCGTGGATGACGCCCAGTGCGATGTCCAGCCGGCGGCGCTGGCCGCCCGAGTAGGTGCGGCACGCGCGGTCGCCGAACTCGGTGAGCCCGAAGGCCTTCAGGGCCTCCTCGGCCCGCTGCTGGGCCAGGGTCTTGCGGGCGCCGTACATCCGGGCCTGCATCACCAGCTCCTCGCGGGCGGTGACGGCGTCGGCGGTGCCGCCGCCCTGGGCGACGTAGCCGATCCGCTGCCGGACTCCGGCCGGGTCGGTCAGCAGGTCGGCGCCGGCGATCCGGACCGCACCGCCGTCCGGCCGGATGAGGGTGGCGAGCATGCGCAGGGTGGTCGTCTTGCCGGCGCCGTTGGGCCCGAGAAAGCCGAAGATCTCGCCTGCGGCCACGTCCAGGTCGATGCCGCGGACGGCGTCGACGGCAGCCTGGCCGCGTTGTTTGGACGGATAGGACTTGCGAAGTCCTTTGGTCTCGATCAACCAGAACTCCCGTGCGGGGATGGATGTGCCACGTCGACGACGTCCAGCGCACACAGGGCTGGACGGTCCGTGCGGGGAAGGTGGCCGGGGCACCTGGGAAGCGGTGCTTCGCGCCACACTAGGGTCTGCGGCGCCCCGGATACAATGGCCTAGACCAATGGATTCGATCGTTCTGCCCCGGTTCCGACCAGCGCCTCCAGTCGGTCGGCCGCCGTCAGGGCCCCGCCGCCGGAACGCAGTTCGGCGCCCACCCGGGCGGCCGCCGCGCGGTGCTCCGGTGCGTCGAGGACGGTGCGCAGCGCGGCCGCCAGGCCCTCGGGCGTGACGCGCGCGAACGGCACCCGCAGCCCGGCGCCGGCCGCCGCCACCTGGGCCGCGACGAACGGCTGGTCGTGTCGGATGGGCGCGGTGACCAGCGGGATCCCGTGTGCCAGCGCCTCGCCGACGGTGTTCATCCCGCCGTGGCACAGCACCGCGTCCAGCGCTCCCCGCGCCATCAGCTCCAGCACCGGCGCCCGGTCCACGGCCACCGCGTGGCGGGGCAGTTCGGGCAGCAGCGCGGCGGGCGCGGCGATCACCGGCTGGACGTCGTCCCCGCACAGCGCCAGGGCCCGGACGGCCCGGGCGTGGAAGTCCGCGCCGAGGTCTCCGGCCAGCGTCCCCATGGTGACCAGGACCCGGCGCCGGCCCGGCTCCAGCCGTTCCCAGGGGAAGGCCGGGTCGGCCGGCCGTTCGGCGAGCACCGGGCCGACCAGGGCGTAGTGCGCGGGGAGCGGCGCCGGACCGGCCAGCGCGGGACCGGTCGTCGCCAGGACGAGGGCGGGGGAGAAGCGCGGGTCGGTGTACTCCTCCTCCGGCAGTCCGGCCCGTCGCCAGAGCCCGGTGAGCAGCCCGGTCATCCAGGCCTCGACCTTCGGCAGCGCCCGGAACGGCCGCCCCAGCTCCATCGCGCCCGGCGCCAGGCTGGCCCACGGCAGACCGTGCCGGTGGGCGACCAGCGCGCCCGCGGGCGTGTGCTGGTCGACCAGCAGCGCGTCCGGCCGGTACTCCCGCGCCGCCGCGTCCAACGGCTTCGCGGTGAACCGCGCGTAGGGAACGATGAAGCCCTCCCAGAGCGAGCGCAGGGCGGCCAGTCCGTGCCCGCCCTGCGCCCGGAACGCCCGGGTGCCCGTCCCCAGGACGACCGCCCCGGGGCCGAGCAGCGGCCGCAGGACCGACTCGGTGCCGGTCCAGGCGACCTCGTGGCCGCGCGCGGCCAGCTCGCGGGCGATCCCCACGACCGGATTGACGTGTCCCGTCAACGGCGGTACCACCAGCAGGAATCGGCTCATCGGACGGGCTCCTCGGCGGGCAGCAGCCGTTGCACCTCGGCGACGGTCAGGGCTTCCAACTCGGCCAGGTCCAGCCCGGCACGGTGTGCGGCGAGGCCGGCGGTTGCCCCGAAGTGCCCGCACAAAAGGGCATCGAGCACCGTCAGTTCGTACTCGTCCAGCATCAGATCGGCGTCCAGCCGGGCCTGCGGGGTGACCAGCGCGGCCCACTCGGGCGGCGCGCCCGCGGCCTGGGCCAGCAGGGCGACCAGCTCCGGACGGACCTGGGCGGCGGAGGATTCGGGTTCGGAAGAGGTCATGGGGGCTCCACCTGCTCGACGGCACGGGGGCGGATTGGGACTGCGAAGGGCCCGAGATCACTTGTGCGACCCGTCGGGCGTCGGAATACTAGCCCGCGTGACAGCACTGGAGGCAGTGGCCGTCCACCTCCCCCACCACACCGTGCCCATTGAGGCAGTGGGCGAGCGGATCGGCCTGACCCCGCGTCAACTTCGACTCTTCCGCCGTTTCCACGGACTGGACCAGCTGCGGCTGGATCCGGACGGGAAGCTGCCCGACCTGCTCGGCGCCGCCGTCGAGGCCTTACCGGAGCTGCGCGGACGCGAACGGCACGTCCGTTTCGTGATCCACGCCCGCAGCATGCCGGTGGCGGTGCCGTACCCGCTCAACCCCCTGCACGACCTGCTCGGCCGGTACGGCCTGGCGCACGCCTCGGCCTTCACGGTGACCCACCACGCCTGCGCGGTGGGTCTGCTGGCCGTCGACCTGGCCGGCCGCCTGCTCGCCGGGCAGGACGACCCGGAGGCCCTGGCGCTGGTGCTGGCCGGCGAGAAGACCTTCACCAAGGACGCCCAGGTGGTGCCCGAGACCGGGATCTTCGCCGAGGGCGCGGCCGCCTGCCTGGTCCGGGCCACCGGCGAGCGCAATCGGGTGCTCTCCTACGCCGTCCGCCACCGCCCCGAGTTCGACGGCCGCCTGGCCGGGGACGCGGACCTGCTGGCGCGCTACCAGCGGGAGTACCCGGTGGTGATGATCGAGGCGATCGAGGCCGCCCTCGACCAGGCAGGTCTGGACCTCTCGGACCTCGCCCTGGTGCTCCCGCACAACGTCAACCAGGCCTCCTGGCGGATGATCTGCCGGCGGATCGGGTTCCCGGTGGAGAAGGTCGTGCTGGACAACGTGCGCTCCGTCGGGCACAGTTTCGCTGCAGACAGCCTCATCAATCTCCACACCGCCACCACGCGGGGGCTGCTCCACCGGGGCGACCGCTACCTGATCGCCGCCGCCGGTGTCGGAGCCACCTTCTCCGCCATGGCCGTCGAACACTGACGCATCGTCGTTTCGGCGCACCCGGGCGACGCAGCGGCACGGCGAGGACGACCACGCCTCCGCCCGCCGCACCCATTCACCTCTCACGCACGACGGGACGGGACATCCATGCCAGAACCCGCGGTCCAGACCACTGATGTCGAGCTGCGCGACCGGATCCTGCGGAGCATCGGCGAGCTGCTGCCGCGCGTCCTCAAGCGCGACCTCCCCGAGATCCCCGAGAACGCCTGCCTCTTCGACGACCTCGGCCTGACCTCGGCCGGCACTATCGAGCTGATCCTCGAAGTCGAGGAGACGCTGGACATCCAGGTCGACGTCGAGCAGATCGGCGAGGACGACCTGCGCTCGGTGACCAGCCTGGCCGACTACGTCGCCGGGCACATCATCCCCGAGGACTGACCGGGTGGCCGCCGATTCCGCGCCGCCGCTCGCGCTGGGCGTCACCCGGATCCTCGCGCGGTCCTTCGACGGCAGGTCGGAGACCTCGCTCGACCCGGACCTGCGGGTGTTCGTCACGGACCTGGTCCGGCCCTACGGCCTGCCGGTGCGGGAGGACCTCCTCGCCGAGGGCGTCGGCCACTCCTACGAGGAACTGGCCGAGGGCCTGCTGGCCGAGGCGCTCGCCGACGGCGTGCCGGTGGACCTGCTGATCCTCGCCTTCGACTCGCCCGACGTGCGCCCGGGGGCGCCCAGCTCGCTGGCGCTCAGCCGGTCCTGCCCGGGCACGCCGCTGGCCTTCGCCCTCTGCGACCAGGGGTCGGCGGTGGCCTTCAGCGCCCTGCGGGTGGCCGCCGAGTACCAGCGCACCGGGGCGTGCCGGCGGGCGGTGGTGGTACTGGCGGAACAGACCGCGCTGCACTACCGGCCGGCGGCACCGGTCGACCTGCCCGAGCGGCACAGCGTCGTCGTGCTCGTCCTGGACGAGACCGCCGACGTGGAACTGACTGTGCGTCAGTTCTCCGCGCTCGACGGCCGGAAGGCGGCCGAGGTGGTCGGCGCGGAGGTCGGAACCCTCGGGGCCGACGCGGCCGTCCTGCTGGGCTCAGGCCTGGCGGCCGAGCCGGTCCCCGAGGTGGCCGCCGCGACCGGCCTGCCGTTCGCCGGTCTGCCGTTCACCGGCCTGCCGTTCACCGGTCTCTGGGCGGAGCTGGCCGAGCGACTGCCCGAGTGGCAGGAGAAGGGGCGGCCGGTGCTGGCCGCCGGGTTCGACCGCAGGCTGGGTGTGCTGAGCACCCTGACCCTTCGGGCCGGCCCGTGACGGCGGGTCCGGCCACCGCCACCGCCTCCACGTCCACCTCAGCCTCCGATGTCGCCTCCACGTCCGACACCGCCTCCACGCCGGACAGCGCCGACCGAGTCGACCGGATCGACCTCTGGACCATCCCCACCGACCAGCCGGACGAGGTCGTCCGGAGCCTGCGAAGCCTGCTGGACCGTGACGAACTCGCCCGCGCCACCGGCCGGGGCCCCGCCCGCGACCCGGTGGCCGGCCGGCGGTTCACCGTGGTGCACGGCGTCGTCCGGCTGCTGGTGGCCGAACGCCTCGGCCTGCACCCCGCCGAACTCGCCTGGCGGTACGGCCCGCACGGCAAACCCGAACCGGCGGTGGGGCACGAGCGGGTCGGCGTCAGCTACTCCGGCTCCGGCGCCCTGGCCGTGCTGGCCCTGACCGCGGGGCGGCCGGTCGGTGTCGACGTCGAGGAGGTCCACGACGCCCGGGTGGCCACCCGGGTGGCCGAGCGCTACTTCCCGGGAGCCGAGGCGGAGTTCCTCGCCCGGTCGGCCTCGCCCGCCGTGCTGGCCGAGCGCTTCACCACTCTCTGGTGTCGCCGGGAGGCCTGCGTCAAAGCCTACGGCGGCCGACTGGTGCAGGGCTTCGGGCTGCCGCTGGCCGGCCCGGCCCCGCTGCGCCTGGCCCACCCGGGCACGCTCGGCGAGGGCCCCTGCCTGCTCGACGACGTCCCGGTGCCCGGGCCGTTCCGCGCCGCCGTGGCGGTGCTCGGGGAGCAGCCGTTCCGGCTGCGCCGGCACCGCTGGAAGGCTTTGTCAGAGGCCTGTCAGCCCTTCTGGCAACGGAACTGACGGCCAGTCGGCGCTCCCAGAAATCTGGTCTGTACCACTTCGCCGGGCCGCTGATAGCGTCCCGACCCGCACTCCGCTCCAACCCCAGGCCGGCCGAAGGGCGCGTACGACGTGAGAGAGACCAGCCGGCGGATCACCGTCCGGTACAGCGGCGCGAGCAGCGGCTTCGGGCCGCTGACCCTCGGCCAGGACAACATGATCCGTTGCATCCGGCGGGACCGACCCGAGCAGATCAACAAGGAATCCGTCTGGCCGGTCCCCGACGGGACGACCCTGACGGCCGCGCTCGACGCCATACGCCGGCTCGTCGAACGGCACGACTCGCTGCGGACGGTGTTCCCGCCCGGCCCGGGGCCGGACGCCTTCCCCGAGCGCCAGCTGGTCTGCGGCGAGGGCGAGTTCGGCGTCACCGTGGTGGACAGCCGGTCGACCGGCGGGGCGGCGGGGATCGACGCGCTCGCCGAGGAGCTGGGCCGGGCCGACGTCGCCGTCCCGTTCGACCTGGCGGCCGGGCCCCGGCTCCGGTTCACCCTGCTGACCGAGGACGACCACCCGCTCCGGCTGGTGGTGGTCGTCTGCCACGCGGGTGCGGACGGCGCCGCGACGACGCTGCTCATCGAGGACTGGTTCGCCCTCGCGGCCGGCAAGGAGCTCCCGCCCGTCACCGCCCGGACGCCGCTGGAGGTGGCCGCGGTGGAGCAGAGCGACCAGGGCCGGCGCAAGGCCGCCGCCGCGCTGCGGCACTGGCAGAAGGTCCTGTCCACCGCGCCGCAGGCCGCCTTCGCGGACTCCCGGATCACCGGCCCGCCGGACGGCGTCGCCGCCGTCGTCCTGCGCTCGCGGCAGGCCGCCGCCGACCTGCTCGCCACCGCGCGGCGCACCGGCGCGAGCCCCTCCGTCGTCCTGCTGGCGGCCTTCGCGGTCCTGGTGGCCCGCCGGGCCGGCCGCGGCGACCTGGTGATGTCGGCGCTCTCCGCCAACCGCCAGCGCGCCGCGATGGCCGACCACATCGGCACCCTCGCCCAGGACGCCCTGATCGCCCTGGACACCGACGCGGCCGACCTCGACGAGGTGATCGGCCGGGCCAAGGCGGCGTCGCTCGCCGGCTACTGGCACAGCACCCTCCCGGCGGGCGCCGTCTGGCAGCTGATCGAGGACGTCGCCCATCTGCGCGGCTCCCGCTTCGCCCGCCAGGTCGTGGTCAACGACCTGAGCATGACCATCCCCGAGGCGATGTCCGACGCCCGCCCGTCCCCGACGAGCGACCCCGAACTGACCTGGCTGCCGGACCAGCCGGTCGCCGTCCGGCTGATGTTGAACATCCTGCGGACCTCGAACAGCCTGGAGTTCGCACTGGTCGCCTGCCCGCAGGTGCTCGACCGCGAGGAGACCGGCCGTTTCGCGCTGGCCCTGCCCGCGCTGCTCGAAGCCGCCGCCCGGGGGCCGGTCCCGCTCGTCGGTCTGCCCGCGCTGACCGGTCTCGGCGGCGCCGTCCGGACCGGTGCCTGGCAGCGGATCGAGAACTCCTGGGTGGACCTGGACGCCGTCCGGGCCCTGGTCGTCGACGCGCTCGGCACCGCCACCCGGGTCGACTTCGTCGACGGCCGTCTGATCGCCCGGATCGCCACCGACGACCCCGGGTTCACCCCGCTGGTCGCCCACCGCACGGTGATCGAGGCCTTGCCCGGCCGGGACACCGCGATGGCCCCGCAGCACTACGTGGTCCATGCCGCCGCCCACCCGGCCGGCCCGCCGTGCTGGGACGACGCGACGGTGGTGGCCGAGGGCTCCGGCCGGTGCCCGGAGATCGCCGGCCGCCTCGCCCCGCGCTGAGCGCCCGGGGCGGGCGCCGCCCGGCGCCCGCCCCGGGCGGAGGTCGCCGGCCCGGGGACTCACCCGAACGGGGCCGGGCCGTCCCACCGCCCGGTTCACCCCTGCGCGCCGTCCCAGGAACAGGCCGAGGTCGCACCCGAGGTCAGCCCCCACGGGCTGGGTACGTCACCGCTCCGGTCCGGGTCGCCGTGGTCGGCGTCGCCGTGGCCCGGGTCGCCCTGGCGCGGCAGGCGGTCGATCACCTCGACCAGCGCCGGGGGCAGTTGCGGCGCCAGGCCCCGGTGGCAGCGCGAGAGCACGTCCCGCCGGACGTCGTCCGGCAGCAGCGGCCGGTCCACCCGCGGCGGGGTCGGTCCGCGCGGGCGCGCTCCCGGCGGGCCCAGGGCGTCGGCGAGCTGGTCGGACCAGGCCCGCCAGTAGTCGGCGTCGTCGGTCTCGCCGTACCGCAGGTGGTACAGGTGCAGGCAGTACGCCGCCGTGCCGCTGCCCGATCCGGCGGCGAACCGCCACCAGAACTCGGCGCCCTCCTCGCGGCCGGTGGCGTAGAGCAGGGCGGCGAACACCTCCGCTCCCTCCGGCTGGATCCGCCGCGCGTTGACCAGCAGGTCCAGCCCCCGGGCCGCGTCCGGGGTGCCCAGCACCAGGGCGACCACCAGGCCCAGCTCGAAGGCGGCCTGCTCGTGCTCGGACGGCAGGTGGGTGGGCGCGGCCGTGAGCCTGGCCAGGCGCAGTGCGGCGATCCGCTCGGCGTGCGCCCGTTCGGGCCGGGGGATGTGCAGGGGCGCCGTCCCGCCCTCGTCCGGTGACACGGCGGCCGGGGGCGTGGCCGGTGCGGCGGGCGCCTCGGCCGGGGGCCGGGGGATCACTGCTCGCCTCCCCGGTCCGGCAGTTCGCGCACACCGAGCCGTCTGGCCAGCCGCTCGCGGGCGTGCCGGAGGTTGGAGTGGACGGTGGCGACGGGTCGGCCCAGATAGGCGCCGATCACCTTGACGTGCAGCCCGAGCAGGTACCGCAGGACGACCACGTCCCGCTGCCGGTCGGGGAGTTCGAGGATCGCCGCATAGAGCCGGACCTCGTCCGCCTCGCTGTGCAGCAGGCCGTTGGCGACATCCTTGAACGCTCCGATGACGGCCTCGAAGGTGACCGCCTCCACGTCGACCCGCTCCTCGCCGGACACCCAGTCGGCGACATGACGGTTCGCCAGACGCCAGGCGTGCGCGGCCGGTTCCTCGAACCGCAGGACGTGGGCCCAGTGCCGGGCGAGGTCCTCCTTGACCGCCTCGACGATCAGCGCCGCGTCCGCGCGGTTGCCTATCCGGGTCAGGGCGAGGGCCCGCCAGGCCGGCTCATGGGTCTCGCAGAACGCCGAATAGGCGAGCTCCAGGCGGATGTTGGCGTACTCCGGGCCGCTGTACCCGTGCTCGTCGGCGTCCCCGTGGCCGTCCCCCCGGCGGCCGCCCCCGCCCGGGCCCGCCAGTGCCGGCCCTCCCCGGTGCCCGAGCACCCGGACACCCCTGTCGATCGTCATCGAACCTGCCTTCCACCGCCGCCGACCGACCGCCGGCCGCCCGAGGGTGCGGGCCCCGTGCCCGCGGGCCCCATTCCACCAGGTTTCGTCACCGCAGGCGTTTGTGCGAATACCGACAGTCATTGCGTCCGATCTACGGATCATCGGCTAGCGGAACTCCACGGACCGGAAGGGTGGTTGACGGGCCGGTAGCGTGGGCAACGATGGGTGAGTCCTGCGGCGGGGGAGAGCGATGAGCCTTTACGACGGTGTCGACCTACGACTGAACGTGCCGCACTCGGCCCGGATGTACGACTACTTCCTGGGCGGCATCACCAACTTCGCCGCCGACCGCGAGGCGGCCGGCCAGGCGCTCGCCGCGCTCCCCTGGGTGCGCGCGACCGCGCGCGCCAACCGTGCCTTCATGCACCGCTCGACGCGCGCCCTCGCCGAGGCCGGCCTGGACCAGTTCCTCGACATCGGCACCGGCATCCCCACCTCGCCCAACCTGCACGAGATCGCCCAACGGGTGAACCCGCGGGCCCGGGTGGTCTACGTCGACAACGACCCGATCGTGCTCTCGCACGCCCAGGCGCTGCTCACCGGGGCCCGCGAGGGCCGCACCGCGTACGTCGAGGCCGAGCTGACCGAACCGGCGGCGCTGCTCGCCGCACCCGGCCTGCGGGACACCATCGACCTCGCCCGCCCGGTCGCCCTCTCCCTGAACGCCGTCCTGCACTTCGTCCCCGACGACCCCGACGACCCCGACGACCCCGACGACCCCGACGCGCCCGACGGCCCCGTCGCGCCGGACGGCCCCGACGGCGCCGCGGGGCAGCGCGCCCACGCGATCGTCGAACACCTGAAGGCCGCCCTCGCGCCCGGCAGCGCCCTGGTGCTCTCCCACGTCACCGCCGACTTCGCGCCCGAGGAGATCGCCCGGCTGGCCGGCATCTACCGCGCCGCGGGCGCCCCCGGCCAGGCCCGCGCGCACCATGAGATCGCCCGGTTCTTCGACGGCTGGACGCTCCTCGCCCCCGGGCTCGTCCCCACCCCGCGCTGGCGCCCCGCCGGCCCCGAGGACACCGCCGTGTCCGACACCGAGGCCTCCCTCTACGCGGCCGTGGCCATCAAGCCGTGACACCGGCGCGCCGGCCCGCGCCGGTGCGGCGCCCTCCGTGCCCGCACCCCGTGCGGGTGCGCCCGCACGGGACCAGACTGGTCGTGGAGCCCGCCCCGAGGAGCGAGGAGAGTCATGCTGCTCGGACTCACCACCGCCCTGGTCGCGACCGTCTGCTTCGGCTTCGGCTCGGTCTTCCAGGCGCGCGGCGCACGGTCGGCGCCGCGGTCGGACCGGGTGCGGGTCGGGCTGCTCGCCGCCCTGGCGCGCTCCTGGCAGTTCCTGCTCGGGACGGCGCTGGACATCGGCGGCTTCGTGCTGAGCGTCGTCGCGCTGCGCAGCCTGCCGCTCTTCCTGGTCCAGGCGGTCACCAACGCGGGTCTGGCGGTGACGGCGCTCGCCGCGGTCTGGCTGCTCGGCGCCCGGCTGCGGCGCGGCGACGTGGCCGCGATCGTGGCCGTGGTCGCCGGGCTCACCCTGCTGGCCCTCGGCTCCGGGCGGGAGGGCCGTGAGTACGCCGCGCCGGCCTTCCACTGGGCGCTGCTCGGGACCACCGTCCTGATGCTGCTGCTCACCCTGGTGCTGGCCCGCCGGGGCGGCGGCGCCGCGGCGGCCGGTCTCGGCCTGCTCGCCGGGGTCGGCTTCGGCGTGACCAGCCTGGCCGTCCGGGTGCTCGACGTCGGCGGGGTGGCCGACGTGCTGACCGACCCGGCGGCGTACGGGCTCGCCCTGGGCGGCCTCGGCGGCTACCTCGCGTACGCGCTCGCGCTGCAGCGGGGCACCGTGACGGCGGCGACGGCGGCCGGGACGGTGACCGAGACCTTCGGTCCGGCCCTGGTCGGCGTGGTCGCGCTGGGCGACGCGGCGCGGCCGGGCTACGCCTGGTGCGCGCTGGTCGGCTTCGCGGTGGCGGTCGGCGGCACCTTCGTGCTCTCCCGCTTCGGCGAGGTGGAGGCCGAGGTGCGGCCGGTCGCGGCGGCGGCCGACGGCCGGAGCGAGGCGGCCGCGATCCCACCCCGGTAGCCCGGACGGCGCCCCCGTGCGAAGGTGACTTGCCGGACAAAACGGACGGCCAGGTGTGGGAAGGACGGGAGCAGCCATGGTGGACGAAGGCCGTCACCGGCCCCGGCGGCCGGACCGGCCCGGGGCCCCTGCCGCCGGGCCGCCGGTGGCGCTGGTCACCGGAGCCTCCTCCGGCATCGGCGCGGCCACCGCCGCCCGACTCGCGCCGTCCGGCTGGCAACTGCTGCTCTCCGGCACCGACCGCACCCGGCTGGACGCGGTCGCCGCCCGCACCGGCGGCCGGGCCCTGCCCCAGGACCTCTCCAAGCCGGACGGCCCGCAGCGCCTCGCCGAGGCGGCCCTGGCCGCCGCCGGGCAGGTCGACGTCCTGATCGCCAGTGCCGGCCTCGGCTGGCGCGGCCCCTTCGCGCAGACCCCCACCGACACCCTGGACCGGATGATCGAGGTCAATCTGGCCGCCCCGCTGCGGCTGGTCCGCCTGCTGCTCCCCGGCATGCTGGAGCGCCGGCGCGGCCGGATCGTGCTCCTCGGCTCGATGGCCGGGCAGGTCGGCGTCCGCGACGAGGCCGCCTACTCGGCCACCAAGGCCGGGCTGGCGATGTTCGCCGAGAGCCTCTGGTACGAGCTGCGCGGTACCGGCGTCGGCGTCCGGATCGTCCTGCCGGGCGCGGTGGACACCCCCTTCTTCGCCCAGCGCGGCACCCCCTACCAGCGTGAACGGCCTCGGCCGGTGACCGCCGAGCGGGTCGCCGAAGCCGTCGTCGGGGCGATCAGCACGTCCTGCGACCGGCCCTTCGTCCCGCGCTGGCTCGGCCTCGCCGCACGCGTCCACGGCGTCGCACCGGGGGTGTTCCGGCGCATGGCGTCCCGGTTCGGCTGACCCGGGGCGGCCACCGATGGACCGGACGCGCACCGCCCGCCGGGCGGCCCTCACCGTGGCGGGCGCCGAGCTGCTCCACCTCGCCCCGGCCGCCGTCCGCCTGCCGCCCGTGCGCCGCACCCTCGCCCGGCGCACGGCCGGGTACGGCGACGCGCCCCGGCACGTCGCGCTGACCTTCGACGACGGCCCCGACCGGCGCAGCACCCCGTACGTCCTGGACGCGCTGGACGGCCTCGGTGTCCGGGCCACCTTCTTCCTGCTCGGCACGATGCTGGAGCGGGCCCCGGAGCTCGGCCGCGAGCTGGTGGCCCGGGGTCACGAGGTGGCCGTGCACGGCTGGTGCCACCGCCCGCAGTGGTACCCGGCCCCCGCCCGCGACCTGCGCGAACTGCGCCGCGCCACGGCGGCGGTCACCGAACTCTGCGCGGCCCGTCCGTCCTGGTACCGCCCGCCGTACGGCGTCCTGGCGGCCGGCCCGGCGCTGGCCGCCCGCCGCCTCGGCCTGCGCACCGTGCTCTGGACGGCCTGGGGCCGGGACTGGACCGAGGACGCCACCGGCGCCTCCGTGTACGCCACCGCCCGCCCCGGCCTGTCCGGCGGCGCCACCCTCCTGCTGCACGACTCGGACTGCACCTCCGCCCCCGACTCCTGGCGCGCCACCCTCGCCGCCCTCCCCCTGATCGCCGCCCACTGCCGCACCCACGGCCTCACCCTCGGCCCACTCCGCGACCACGCCGTCCCGCCCCGCACGGGTCGGACCGGCTAGGGGTGTTGGCAGAGTCCCGCCGGATCAGGCGGGACTCTGC
>NZ_JBHWUI010000053.1:0-47266 GCF_042737525.1 Kitasatospora sp. NPDC059973
CCCGGCACCGTTTTTTTATGTGACCGCTCCACAACCCCCCGGCGGGGGGGGCCCCGCCGCCGGCGCCCCCCCCCCCCGGGGGGCCCCCCCCCCCCCCCCCGGGGGGCCCCCCCCCCCCCCGCGCCCCGGCCCGCCGCCGGGGATCGGGGGCCGGGGCGCGGCGTCCGGGGATCGGGGGCGCGCCGGGATCACGGGGTGAGCACCACCTTGCCCCGGACGTGGCCGGTGCCGACCATCCGGTGCGCCTCGGCCGCGCGCTCCAGCGGGAAGGTGTCGGCGATCTCCAGCCGCAGACCGCCCGCCTCCCAGAGTTCGACCAGCTCGGCCAGCCGGGCCGCCGTCCGCGGCCCCCGCAGCATGCGCAGGCCGAGCCGCGCGGCGGTCGGGAAGTCCACGATGGTGCCGATCCGGTCCCGGTCGGCGACCAGCTCCACCGAGGCCTCCAGGGCGCCGCGCCCGGCCGCGTCGAAGGCCGCGTCCACCCCCTGCGGCGCCACCGCCCGCACCCGCTCGACCAGCCCGTCCCCGTACCCGACCGGGATCGCGCCCAGCTCGCGCAGATAGGCGTGGTTGCGCTCGCTCGCGGTGCCGATCACGGTGGCGCCCCAGGCGCGGGCGAGCTGGACGGCGACCGTGCCGACTCCGCCCGAGGCGCCGTGGACCAGGACGGTGTCGCCCCGGCCCACCCCCAGCAGGGTCAGCGCGACATGGGCGGTCTGCCCGGAGGCGGACAGCGAGCCCGCCTGCTCCCACGGCATCCCGGCCGGCTTGGGGACCAGCTGGGAGCCGTCGACGGTGACGAACTCGGCGTGGCTGTTCAGCGGCCGGAAGCCCAGCACCTGGTCGCCGACCGCCCAGCCCCGGCTGTCGGGGCCGAGCTGGTCGACCACCCCGGCGAACTCGTTGCCCGGGACGGCCGGCAGCTCGACCCGCACGCCCGGCGGCGCCCAGCCCTCCCGGACGGCGAGGTCGGCGGGCTGCACCCCGGCCGCGTAGACCCGGACCCGCACCTCGCCCGGTCCGGCGGCGGGGGTGGGTACCTCGGTCACCCGCAGTACCTCTGGGCCGCCGAACCGGGGGACGGTCACAGCCTTCATCTGGAGCTCCTGCCTCGTGGTCTGCGCTCTCGGTCCTGCCTGCGCCCCGATCATCGAAGGTGAAGCGGACTTGAGGTCAAGGGCCCTCCGGCGTGTTGCGTCAACTGAGCGCATTGTCGGATTTATCCTCGACGGCGGCCCGAGTCGCGCCCGGCCGCCCCCGTCGTCCGCCGCCCGCCCGTCGCCACCCGCTCTCCGCCAGCCACCCTCCGCCACCCGCTCTCCGCCACTGATCCGCCGTCGAGAGGAACCTCCCCGTGGGCCAGCTGCCCCTGCTCTTCGTGGTGCTGCTCGCCTCCGTCGTGACCATGCCGCTCGCCCGGCGGACGGGCGTGCCGCAGCCCGTGCTGATGACCCTGCTGGGCATCGTCATGGCGCTGGTCCCGCAGATCCCGGACGTCACCCTCGACCCGGACCTGATCCTCCCGCTGGTCCTGCCGCCGCTGATCTTCGCCGTCGCCCGGCGCTCCTCGGTCCGCTACTTCCGGGCCAACATCCGCTCCATCCTGCTGCTCGCGGTCGCGCTGGTGGTGGTCACCACCACCGCGGTCGCCGGCACCGTGCACGCCCTGCTTCCCGCGCTGCCGGTCGCGGCCGCCGTCGCGGTCGGCGCGCTGGTCTCCCCGCCGGATCCGGTCGCCGCCGTCGCGGTGGCCGGCAGCATCGGCCTGCCGCGCCGGCTGGTGTCGATCCTGGAGAGCGAGGGCCTGTTCAACGATGTCACCGCGATCGTCATCTACTCGCTGGCCATCGACGCGGTGGTCAGCGGCGACTTCTCGCCCGGCCACGCGGTGCTGCGCTTCGTGCTCTCGGCCGTCCTCGCCGTCATCATCGGCGTCGGCCTCGGCTGGCTCAACGCCAAGCTCGCCTCCTTCCTGGAGGACCCCACCCAGCAGGTCGCGCTCAACCTGCTGGTGCCGTTCGCCGCCTACACCCTGGCCGAGGAGATCCACGGCTCCGGTGTGCTCGCCGTCGTGGTCTGCGCGCTCTACCTGGCGGAACGCGCCGCGGAGGCCGACGCCGTCTCCTACCGGCTGGTCGGCAACGCCTTCTGGGAGATCGTCGAGATCCTGATCACCGGGGTCGCCTTCGGCCTGATCGGCCTGGAGCTGGCCACCGTACTGAAGGAGGCCGGCACCGGCTGGACGAGCATGCTCGGCGACGCGGCCGCCGTCATCGCCGTCGTGGTCGTGACCCGGCTGCTCTGGCTGCTGCCGGCCGGCTGGCTCTCCCGGAAGCTGCGGGCCGACGTGGAGGAGGACACCCCGATCAGCTGGCAGGAGAGCGTGGTGCTCTGGTGGTCCGGGATGCGCGGGGTGGCCACCGTCGCGCTCGCCCTGGCCGTCCCGCTGACCGTCGACTCCGGCGAGGGCTTCCCCGAACGCGGCCGGCTGGTCTTCATCGCCTTCAGCGTCGTCCTCTTCACCCTGCTGGTCCAGGGGCTCACCCTGCCGTGGCTGGCCAAGCGGCTGCACCTGGACATCGACCAGGACAAGCACGAGCAGGCGGTGCGCGAGCTCTGGTGGCGGGCCGCCCGGGCCGGGCTCGAACGGCTCGGCGAACTGGAGGAGCAGGACAAGCTGCCCGCCGAGGTCGCCGACCGCCTGCGGGACCGTCAGCACGACCGGCTGGCCCGGCTCTGTCCGGAGAAGTACGCCGAGGAGGAGGCCAGCGAGGCCAAGCTGCGGCTGAGCCAGTGGCGCGCCGCGTACAGCGTCGAGCAGGAGATGATCGCCGCCTCCCGGCGCGAGATGCTGGCCGCCCGCAGCGAGCTCGGCGCCGACCCGGAGCTGGTCGACCGCGTGCTGCGCGGGCTCGACCTCCGCTCCGAACGGAAGTGACGCGCCGTCCGGGGGCGCCGGCGGCGACCGCGCAGGCGGCCCGGGGGCACCCCGGCGGCGGCCCGCCGGGCCGGTGGGCCGCCGGGCCACGGAGCGTCCCCGAACGGAATGTGCGCAGGTGGTCCCGACGTTGCATAGGCTGGCCCCGGGCAGGCCGTCAACGGAGTCGGCGCACCATCAGTACCCGCACGACCTCGCGAAAACCCTCCCGCCTGGCCCTGCCGGTATCTGCACCCAGATGAAACGAGGAGCCACCGATGTCGGAGACCCGTGCCGACTCCCGTACCCCCCTGGACCGCACCCCGCAGTGGGCCGCCCTCGGCAAGCACCGCGCGGAGCTGGGCGAGACGCACCTGCGCGAGCTGTTCGCCGCCGACCCGGAGCGCGGCCGCCGCTACACCCTCCAGGTCGGCGACCTGCACGTGGACTACGCCAAGCAGCTGGTCACGGACGAGACGCTGACCCTGCTGCGCGAGCTCGCCGAGGCCACCGGCGTCGCCCGGCTGCGGGACGCGATGTTCCGCGGCGAGAAGATCAACAACACCGAGCACCGCGCCGTCCTGCACACCGCGCTGCGCGCCCCGCGCGGCGCCGTCGTCGAGGTGGACGGCGAGAACGTGGTGCCGGCCGTGCACGCCGTCCTCGACAAGATGGCGGCCTTCGCCGAGCAGGTCCGTGCCGGCGACTGGCGCGGCCACACCGGCAAGCGGATCCGCACGGTCGTCAACATCGGCATCGGCGGCTCCGACCTCGGCCCCGCGATGGCCTACGAGGCGCTGCGCTCCTTCGCCGACCGCGACCTCGACGTCCGCTTCGTCTCCAACGTGGACGGCGCCGACCTGCACGAGGCCGTCCGCGACCTCGACCCGGCGGAGACGCTCTTCATCGTCGCCTCCAAGACCTTCACCACCATCGAGACCATCACCAACGCGGTCTCCGCCCGCGGCTGGCTGCTCGCGGGCCTGGACGCCGGCACCGAGGCGGTGGCGAAGCACTTCGTCGCCCTCTCCACCAACGCCGAGGGCGTCGCGGACTTCGGCATCGACACCGCCAACATGTTCGAGTTCTGGGACTGGGTGGGCGGCCGCTACTCCTACGACTCGGCGATCGGCCTCTCGCTGATGATCGCCATCGGCCCGGACGCCTTCCGCGAGATGCTGGACGGCTTCCACCTGGTCGACGAGCACTTCCGCACCGCTCCCGCCGAGGAGAACGTCCCGCTGCTGCTCGGCCTGCTCGGCGTCTGGTACGGGGCCTTCTTCGACGCCCAGGCGCACGCGGTGCTGCCGTACTCGCACTACCTGTCGAAGTTCACCGCCTACCTCCAGCAGCTGGACATGGAGTCCAACGGCAAGTCGGTGGACCGCGAGGGCAACCCGGTGAGCTGGCAGACCGGCCCGGTGGTCTGGGGCACGCCCGGCACCAACGGCCAGCACGCCTACTACCAGCTGCTGCACCAGGGCACCAAGGTCATCCCGGCCGACTTCATCGGCTTCGCCCGGCCGGTCGCCGACCTGCCCGACGGCCTGGTCGCCCAGCACGACCTGCTGCTCGCCAACTTCTTCGCCCAGACCCAGGCGCTGGCCTTCGGCAAGACGCCGGAGGAGGTCGCGGCCGAGGGCGTGCCGGCCGAGCTGGTCCCGCACAAGACCTTCAAGGGCAACCACCCGACCACCACCATCCTGGCCGGGGAGCTGACCCCGTCGGTGCTCGGCCAGCTGGTCGCGCTGTACGAGCACAAGGTGTTCGTCCAGGGCGCGATCTGGAACATCGACTCCTTCGACCAGTGGGGCGTCGAGCTCGGCAAGGTGCTCGCCAAGCGGATCGAGCCGGTGCTGCTGACCGGTGAGGGCGCCGACGCGCTGGACAGCTCCACCGCGGAGCTGGTCGCGCGCTACCGCTCGCTGCGCGGCCGCTGAGCCCGCGGGGTGCCGGGCGGGATCGACCCGTCCGGCGCCCCGTACCTGCCCCAGGGACCGGAAAACGCCGGAAGGCCCCTCGCTCTCGCAAGGGGCCTTCCGGCTGTCTGTGCGCCGCCAGGGACTCGAACCCCGGACCCGCTGATTAAGAGTCAGCTGCTCTAACCAACTGAGCTAGCGGCGCCTGCTGACAGAGAAGACTTTAGCAGCGGCGCGCGGCCCGGCCAAAATCGAATATCCGGGGCCGGGGGCGGCCGCGCTCGGCCCAACGGCAGCGCCGGGCTCAACCCACCGGCCGACCGGGCTGAGCCCACCCGCGAGGCCGGGCTGAGCCCACCCGCGAGGCCGCGCTCGGCCCACCGGCAGCGCCGGGCTCAGCCCACCGGCAGGGCCGTCGAACCGGTCCGCTCGGCCGACTCTCGGGCCGCCCGGACGCAGGCCCAGAGCACCACCGAGGCGCCCGGCAGCCACGGCTCCCGGGCCTCCGGGGCGACGATCCACCGCCCGGCACCCAGACCGGGCGAGTCCGGGCTGTGCAGCATCCGCTGCACCGGCGGGACGGTCACCGCGTCGCCGCGGCCGTGGCAGAGCAGCGGCGGGACGTCCCGGGCCCACTCCTCCCAGGCGAGCAGCCGCCGCAGCCGGGCCGCCGCCCCGGGCCGGACGAACAGCAGCGTGCGCCCCCGGTACACGGCGACCGGGCCGCAGCCCGGGCCGGAGGTCCACAGCTCGTCCAGCACCCGCCGGCCGAACAGGGACGGCATGCTGATCACGTCGAAGGCGCGCCCGCAGGGCAGCACCGAGGGCGCCCACGGGCGCGACTCCCAGAGGGCGCGCATGCTGCGGGGGTACTCGCTGGCGGAGGCGAGCCAGGCCTCCCCGGCCACCGTGACGTACTCCACCGACTGATAGGTCCAGATGTCCACGGACAGCAGAGTGGGGTGTCCGCCGGGTGTCCGGGAGGGAAAGCGTGGTTCGCCGGACAGCACGGCGGGGAGCGGCGTACCCTGCCGCGCCGCATATGCCACTGGCGAGGTTGCCGCCCCGATCGCGGTCCGGCGCCTGATCGCGGTCCGGCCCCGATCGCGGTTCGGCCCCCGGGAGGGGTCAGCCCTCGTGGCGGCGGGGCTGGAGCAGGCCGCGGCCGTACTCGATCATCTTGGTCGCGTAGTCCGGCGTCCAGTCCGCCCGCTCGGCGATCTCGGCCTCGGAGAGCGCGTCGAACCGGCGGGTGTCCGCGAGCTGCGCGGCGGCGACGGCCTGGAAGTCGGTGGCCCGCTCGGCGGCCGCGCGGAAGGCCAGCGCCAGCTCGGTGGAACGGCGCAGCAGCTCGGCCGGGTCCTCTATCGACTCCAGGTCGAAGAACCGCTCCGGCTCCGGCTCGGCGAGGTTCGGCTCGAACAGCAGCTGGACCGGGCGCCGGCGGCGGGCGGGCGCTTCACCAGCGCCTGCGCCCGGACCGGCCGGCACGGTCGAACGGCTCGGGTCGGACGCCTGGGCGTGGGAGTCGGGCATGGACGGACACCTCCGGGGGCTCGGTGGGGGCGGACGGCGGCGGCCGGGGAGGACGCCGCCCGGTCCTGGCCGCCGTCCATTGTCTCGCGGCGACTGCCGGTAACGGAACGGTGCGAGTCCGGGCGCTATTCCCTCCCGGCGCGCCGGGGGCGTGCACCCGGCGGGAGGCGCCGCCGACCTGCGGGAGCCGGTTACCGCCCGCGGCCGGCCCGCTCAGCGCGCCAGCCGTACCCGGTGCCCGGCGAGGTGCTGCAGCACCTGGTGGTTGGCCTCCCAGCCGTCGGGGAACTTGACCGAGACGCCCAGCTGGACGGGTTCGGTGGCCGGGTGCTCGTCCAGCAGCTCGGCGATGCCGGCCCGGGCCACCACGATGCACGCGTGCCGGTGCCGGGAGGCGAGCACGCAGAGCCGGCCCGTCTCCAGGTGGAAGGCGGTCGCGTCCGGCCGCCCGGAGAGCGGGTGCAGCACCACCGTGACGTCGTACTCCCGGCCCTGCAGCCGGTTGGCGGTGTCCACCGTGACGGCCGGGCCGGTCGTCGGGTCGACCGGGACACCGGCCTTGACCAGCGCCGCCCGGACGGCCGCCGCCTGGTCCCGGTGCGCCGTGCCGACCGCGATCCGGCCGGGGGCGAGCGGGACGGTGCCCTGCTCGGAGTGGGCCGTCAGACCGCGCTCCAGCAGCCGGCGGACGGTCGCCGCCACGGCGGCCACCGCCTGCGGATCGGTCCGGACGGTGTGCCGGGCGGGCAGCTCCAGCAGCGCCCACCCGTGCTCGGCCGCCCGGTCGATCGCCGCGTCCAGCGCGGAGCCGTCCGGTCGCACCGAGGCGGTGAGCAGCCGGTCGCCGGGCCCGGTGCCGGACCGGAACGGCGTGTACGGGTAGAACGCGTCGGAGATCAGCGGCGCCGCGCTGGCCGGCAGCCGCCAGGAGACCGGCAGCCGGTGCGGCTCGATCTGCGGGTTGTGCGCGAGCAGCGTGACCACGGCGCTGCTCGACGGGTCGTACGACAGCCCCGCCCACTGCTCGGTGCCGACCACCGTGAACGGGTCCAGCTGGCCCGGGTCCCCCACGAAGAGGGCCCGCTCGAACAGCCGGGCCACCGCGAGCAGGGCGTCCGAGCGCATCTGGTACGCCTCGTCGACGATCGCGTGCCGCCACGGCGCCTCGGTCCTCACCCACTGCCACTTGGCGGCCGTCGAGACCACCACGTCGTGCTCGGCCAGCTCCGCCACCTTGTCGGAGGGCGTGACGTTGGGGTGCCGCAGCACCTCGGGGCCGGGCCGGGAGTCCGCCGCGTGCAGCCGGCCGATCGTCAGCCCGGGCGCCTTCTCGGCCAGTCGGTCGACCAGGTCGTCCACCTGTCCGTTGGTCTGCGCGACGATCATGAGGCGCTCACCGGCCTCGACCAGCTCCCGGGCGGCCCGCACCACCAGGGTGGACTTCCCGGCGCCGGGCGGGGAGTCGACCACCACACCGCGCGGGGCGCCGACGGCCGGGCGGACGGTGGCCTCCAGGATCCTGGCCACCGCGGCGTCGGCGGCCGCCCCGGGGGCCTGCTCGCTGTTCATCGGCCGGGTCACTCCCACTCCTCGACGGCGGTGGCGGCTGCGGCGCCGGCGGCGGCCGGCCCGGGGGTGGCGGCGGCGCCGGGCGGGCCGCCGTGCGTCCACGGCGTGTCGTCCGGCTCGGGCAGCGGCGCGGACTGGCGGACGGTCAGTTCGAACAGGGTGAAGGTGATCCGCTCGCCGGGCTCGGGCAGGCTGCCCGGCTCCGGCTCCTTCCGGCGCCCCATGCCGGACAGCACCCGCAGGGTGATGGTGCCCGCCACCGGGTCGACCGCGGTGATCACCGCCTTCTGCGGGCTCGGCGCGGCACCGGAGTCCGCGAGGGGGGAGGCCCGGACCCGGTGCGCCTCCCGGCCGAGGTCCGCGTGCGGGCGGTCGGCGGTCCGGACGGTCACCAGCGGACGCGGCTTGGGCGAGCGCCCCGAGGTGTCGTAGTCCGGCACCACCTCGGTGACCACACCCGCGAAGGCCTCGCCGGCCAGCCGGTGCTCGGCCATCGCCAGCGGGTCGTCCAGGGCCTCCTGGACGTCCAGCCGGGCCTGCTCGCGCTCGCGCTGCGCCAGCTTCCGGGCGGCCGTCACGGCGTCGTCCTGCCGGGGCTGCGGCGGCTCGCCGGCCGCCAGCCGGTCCCGGTGGCCGGTGTAGGACCAGCGGTCGCCCGTCCAGCGCTCCGCCAGGTGCCCGGCCGGCGGCAGCTCGCGGAGCAGGTCCAGGCCGTGCCACACGTCGTGCCAGGTGGGCAGCAGCACCCGGGAGAGCACCGCGCGCAGCTGCTCGACAGCCGTCCGGACGGCGGCCCGGGCCTGCTCCGCGTCGGTGCCGCCGGGCTCCTGGGCGGCGTGCGCCAGGGCGGCCGCGGCGGCGTCGTAGCGGGCGATGGCCGGGCCCAGCACCAGTTCGTCGAAGCGCGGGTCGGTGGCCGGGCCGGCGGGCGGGTGGAGCAACTGGCCGGCCCCGTCCCGCGCGGACTCGGCCAGCTCGGCGGCCTCGGCCCCGGTCAGGCCGGCCGGTGGCGCGTGCCAGGCCAGCCGGGCGGCGAGGTGCTGGTCCTCCAGGTGGCTCTGGCCGGTCGCCCAGTGCCGGGAGAGCAGGCCGGTCATCGCCAGCAGCAGGCTGGAGCCGGGCACCTGGGCCCGGTCGGTGAGGTGGGTCAGCCAGCGGCCGAGCAGCGGCACCCGGGCCGGCGCCGGGTAGGGGCCCGGCTCGTCGTCCTCCACGGTGCGGCGGAAGCGGGTGGAGCGGCCGAGCAGGGCGAGGTGGTGCATGCCCGCGGCGTTGGGCACGATCAGCTGCGGCGCGTCGGCGCACAGCTCCCGGAAGACCTGCGTCTTCTCGCCGGTCTCCGGATCCTTCTCGGAACCCTCGATCTGCTCCACCTCGTCGGCGAAGGACTCCAGGTAGGGCAGCAGGTCGGCGGCCAGTTCGGCCAGGAAGTCGAAGCGCAGGGTGCGGTTGAGCGGCTGCGGGACGATGTGCAGCCGGGGCGCCGAGCGGTCGGTGCCCAGCAGCACGGCCAGCGGCGCGCCCGCCTCGCCGGCGGCGGTCAGCGGGACGACCACCATCGGGCGTTCGGCGAGGTGCCGGTGGCGGACGGTGGCCAGCGGCTCGGCCCGGCCGCTGCGGACGGCCTCCAGCCGGGCGAGGGTGCCGAGCAGGCTCATCGGGCGGCTCCGGCCCCGGCGAACGCCTCCGCCGGCGGCTCGGCGAGCGGCCGGCCCAGCGCCTCGGCGCGCAGCGCGGCGGCGTACGCGAGCCGGGCGGCGGCCTCGTCGTTGCCGTCGCCGCTGTCGTCCTCGTGGTTGTCGTCGTGGCCGGCGTCGGCGGGGCTGGCGTCGGCGGCCGTGGTTTCGGGGTGGGCGGCCTCGGGGCGGGCGCCGGTCTCCTCGGCGGCGGCCAGTGCCTCGGTGACGGTCCGGATACTGCCCAACTCACCGCGCACGCCCCGGCCGAGCTGCTCGACCCGGTCCTCGCAGCGGGCCCGGGCACGGCAGTGGAAGCCCAGCTCGCAGGTGGAGAGGCAGTCCGGGCTGTACGCGGCCGGCACCGCCTCGACCGACTCCGCCAGCTGTTCGGCCGAGCGGGCGGGGGCCCCCGTCGGATCCGACGCGAGGTCGAAGCCGGCTCCCGGCGGCAGCGCGTCCAGCAGCCGGCCGATGCCGGTCATCCGGCTGAGCTGGCGGCGGGTGGTGGCCAGCTCGCGCCGGACGTCCACGGTCACCGCGGTCGGCCGGTTGCTGAAGTCCTTCGGGCAGACCAGCAGCACGCTCAGCCGGGGGCTGCCCGGCAGCCGCTGCTCGACGTACGGGTTGCGGTCCGGCTCCCGGCCGGCCAGCGCGGCGGCCGTCTCCTGGAGCGCCAGGACGTAGACGGCGGCCTGGCGGGCGGCGGCACCGACCTTGGCCGGGTCCGCACTGCCGTCCAGCACCGGGAAGGACTTGATCTCGATCACGGTGCACCGCCCGCCGTGCACCACGACCGCGTCCGGCTCCAGGTAGGCGGTGCTGCCGGCCACGGTGAGCCGCAGCAGCGGGTGGTCCAGCAGCGTCCAGGCCTGCGGATCGGCGGCGGCCTCGGCCAGTGCGGCGGTCGTCCGCTCGGCCCGGACCGCGGGGCCGGAGCGGCGCAGCAGATCGGGCACGGCGAGCGGGGCGCCGCCGTCGGCCGGCAGGCCGAGGTGGCGGCGCAGCGGCTCCAGCAGCGCCGTGTAGTCGTCCTCCTTCAGCCGTGACTCGAAGATCACGCCGCGGGCGAGGGCGAACGGGGACTGGCCGAACGGGGCGGGCCGGCCGAGCCGGGCGGCCAGCGCCGACTTGTCGACCCCGGCGGCGTCGAGCACGGCGCGGCGGTGACAGCCCGGATTGGCGGCGAGCGCGGCGAGCGCGCGGGCGTTCAGGCTGCGCTGCGGTGCGGGACCGCGCAGGTCGGCGAGCCGCTGGGCGAGCGGCTCAAAGTGCCCGTGGGACGGGACGTTCGTCGAGACGTTCATGGTGCGGCCCAGTGTCGCACCCGGGTCCGACAATCCGGTCCGGTCCGGCCATCCGCGGCCATCCGCGCCGATTCCGGGCGGTGGGCGGGCGGGTGTGCCGGTCGCCGCCCACCCGGGGGCCGATTCGCTGCGGCGGCGCCCGGGCTCGTAGGAGGTCCGCAGGTGAGGGATCATGGAGTGCCGGTGCTCAATGGTGAGACCGACCGTTGCCACCGCCCCGCTGCGAGGAGCCACTCATGCCCGCCCGAATCGTCCTGGTCCGCCACGGCGAGACCGAGTGGTCGGCCACCGGCCGCCACACCGGCCGGACCGACATCCCGCTGACCGAGGAGGGCCGCGCGATGGCCCGGGCGCTCGGCGCCCGCCTGGCCGTGGCCCCCTGGAACGGCCTGCCGGACGCCCTCGTCTACACCAGCCCGCTCGGCCGCGCCAAGGAGACCTGCGCCCTGGCGGGCTTCGGCGACCGTGCCGTGGATCGGCCGGAGCTGCTGGAGTGGGACTACGGCCAGTACGAGGGCCGGACCGGCCCGGACATCCGCGCCACCGACCACCCCGGCTGGCTGATCTGGCGGGACGGCGTGCCCGGCGGCGAGAAGCTGTCCGAGGTCGCCGCCCGGGTGGACGGCTTCCTCGCCGGCCTCAACGACGAGCACGGCGTGCCGGACGAGGCGACCACGGTCATGCACGGCGCCGACCGCGACGTGGTGCTCTTCGCGCACGGCCACCTGCTGCGCATCCTGACCGCCCGCTGGCTCGGGCTGCCGCCCGAGTACGCCCAGCGCTTCAAGCTCGGGACGGCGGCGCTCTGCGTGCTGTCCTGGGAGTACGGCGCACCGGCGGTCGAGGTCTGGAACGACCTCAGCCACCTGGAGGGCCTGCAGCACTGACCGGCCGCCGCGCCCCGCGTCCGACGGTCGGTCAGGGGCGGGGCGCGGCCGCGGTACCGGCGATCGCCGGCCCCGGCCCGCTCAGGCGGCCGCCGCGAGGTCGTAGTCGGCCAGGAACCGGCCGACCTCCGGCACCGTCCGGTGCGGGCGCAGCCGCTCGGCGGTGTCCGCCAGCATGCTGCGGATCCGGGCCGAGCGGACCTCGCCGAACAGGGCCACGGCGGCCGTGCCGTGGCCGGCGGCGCCGGCCACGTCCCCCTGGCCGAGGCGGTCGTGCGCCAGCTCGGCGGTGTACAGCACGCGGTTGCGCACGAAGTGCGGCTCCTGGAGGGCTATGGCCAGCCCCGCCTGTTCGCTGGCCCGGTCCCAGTCGCCGAGCGCGGACCAGCACTGGGACTGCAGCCCGGCGATCTCGGCCTCGCCGAAGAAGGACATCCACTCGGGATCGGCCTCGGAGGGGCCGCGGTCGAACAGCGTGTACGCCCGGCCGAGCGCCCGTTCGCAGGCGGCCCGGTCCTGCAGCAGCGCCCAGCCGCCGGCCTCGCGCATGGCCAGCAGGGAGAGCAGCCGGTCGGAGTCCAGCTGCCGGGCGGCGGCCTGCCCGGCCTGGGCGGCGCGGAGCGCCTCGCGGGGGCGTCCGGCGTCCCGGGCGAGGAAGGCGCTGTTGCAGAACACGTGCGCCTCCAGGGCGGAGTCGCCCGCCATCCGGGCGGTGGCGAGCGCCTCGGCGTAGAGCGACCGGGCGTCCGCCAAGCGGTTCGAGTCGTGCGCCAACCAGCCCACCGAGATCGCGAGTTCGCCGGCACCGGCCTGAAGTCTTCGCTCCGTCTCGGCGCTGTACTCGCCCTCGTTGAGCAGCACGTAGGCGGTGCGCAGCGACTGCCCGGCCAACTCGAACAGGGCGTCGGCGCCGTACACGTCGTCGGCCAGCCGGATGTCCCGGACGGCCTGCTCGACGTCGAGCACCTCCGCGGCGCCGATCCGGCGGGGCGGAGGTACCGGCCCGGGGCGGCCCGGGACGAAGCCGGTGCCCCGTTCGGGGTCGAACAGGCCCGGGGCGGCGCCGAGTCGGGCGGTCTCCTCGGCCCCGGGTGTGCCCGGGGCGGCGCGGTCGGCGGCCCAGGCCGGCCGGTCGATGCCGATCACGGTGGCCAGCGCGGCCGGGCCGCCGGCCAGGAACGTACGGCGACGCACGTCGTCGTTCTCCTCGTCGAAATGGTGCGGTCCATCGGGCCCCCGGAGTGACGCCGGGGACCTCGGCGACGCAGGTCCGTCCGGTGGGGGTGGTTCCGCGTACGGCGAGGCAGCGTACGGGAGTTGGATGGAGTGCGGCGAGCGCGGGGCGGGCAGGGGCGGGAACTGCGGGTGGAGCCGGGGTGGTGCGGAGCCCGCACCGCCGTCCGCCGAGCGGCGGCGGACGGAGGTCCGGGGGGCGAAGCCGAGGTCGGTCAGCGAGCGGTCCGGCCACATGTGCCGGAAGACCCGCTCGTAGGCGTAGTTGGGGCAGCGGATCTCGCCCGCCTCGACCCGCCCTACGTAGCGGGCGTCGCAGGAGACGTGCTCGCCGATCTCGCGGGCGGCCCGTCGTACGGCCATCGCGAACTCGCCCGGCGAACGGTCGCCGCGCAGTGCGCGCATCACGGTGTTGGGTGACGGGCGGTTCGGCTCGGCCGGTGGGGTGGCTGCCATGGTGCGCTCCGTGGTCGTGCGGGGTGCTGGTGCGAAGTGGGGCGGTTCCGGAGGGTGTCGGTCCTGGGTACGGTGGTTCGGCCCGGTGGTGCCGTGCGGCCGGTCGGCCGACCGGGGCCCGCTCGGTCGCGTGGACTCCGCTCGGCCGCGGGTGGCCCGGTGGGGTCGGCCACGGGTGGGCCCGGTGGGGCTGGATGGGCCCGGGCTCGCCACCGACAGTACCCGGAGTCACCGACTGGACACAGCGCGTTTGTAGATGATGTGCTATCAATTGCGGTCAAACCGGGCGCTGTTGCCTGGATCTGCCATGAAATGCCATGCCTTGCTGTAAGGCGCCCCGTGGCCTCGACCGTGTCCCCGGCGTTGTCCTGTTACGTGGAAGCCCCGGTCGTCGCCCAGGCCCACCGCCCGCAGTGGCGGCCCCCGCCCCGGAGCAGCGGCACTTCCGATCGGACGAGGTGACAGGAGAGCCCGTGATGGCCATCGGAGTACCGCAGTACCACCGCCTGGTCGCCGGAGGGGTGCTGGCGGCCGCCGCCCCCGCCCTGCTGCCCGAGGCGGCCGACGACCGCGGCCCGGGCCGCGGGCCCCTGGAGGGCGGCCGGGCCCCGTGCGGCGGCGGCAGCGGGCCGGCCCGCCGGCTCGGCGCGGAGGGCGGTGTGGTGGTCACCGGCTGCGACACCGTCACGGTGGCGCTGCGGCACGGCCTGGAGACGGTCGACATCCTGCGGCTGCGCCGGGCCTGCGGTGCGGCGCTGCAGAGCCGCAACGGCAGCACGGTCTCCTTCTTCGTCCCGGCCGGCACCTCCGAGACGTGGCACCTGCCCGGCAGCTCGTGTACCGCCGGCGCCCTGCTCCTGCCCGCCACCGATCCGCGCTGGGTGATGCCACCGGTCGGAGCGGACTTCACCGCCCGCCCCACCGACCCCTGGGTCCTGCGTTCGGCGCTCTGCGAGGCCGCCTGCACCCTGACCGCCGGCGGCCTCGGACCGTTCTGAGACCCGTTCCGAGGCCCGCCCGGAAGGCCCGCACCGAACGGTGCCGCCCATGCTGCCCAGGGCGCGGAGACACGTCGTGCCCGTCGTCGGGCGGGGCCACCCGGACCGCTTCCGGACCGGCCACCCCCTCTCCTCCTGCCGCCGGTCCCTCGCTGAGCTGCGGAGACCTTCGGCACGACGGCGATAATGGCCGGTATGGGACGAAGCAGCAGGGCCGGCCGCGGCACGGACAAGCCCCGTACCGACAAGGGCCGTACCGACAAGGGCCGTACGTCGGCGGAGCCGCAGCCGGCGGTTACCGGCCCCGGCGGCCGCACGCACGCCCAGGGGGCGCTCACCCGTCCCGTCGACTCGGGGCTGGCCGAACTCCGCCCGGACCGCGACCGTTCCGCCGCCTGGTCGCTGCTGATCGACGGCGCCCCGCAGTCGATGGTCGACCTCGCCGACCCGACCCACCTGGGCTTCGAGTACCAGCGCCGGCTCGGCCACCTGATCGACCTGGTCGCCCCGCCCGGCCGGCCGGTCACCGTCCTGCACCTCGGCGGCGGCGCCCTCACCCTGGCCCGCTACGTGGCGGCCACCCGCCCGCGCTCCCGCCAGCAGGTCGCCGAGATCGACACCGCGCTCACCGAGCTCGTCCGGACCGAACTCCCGCTGGAACGCGGCTGGCAGATCAAGGTCCGCGGCGCGGACGCCCGCAGCGTCCTGGAGCGGACCCCCGAGGGCACCGTCGACCTGGTGATCGCCGACGTCTTCTCCGGCGCCCGCGTCCCGGCCCACTGCACCACCGTCGAGTTCACCGCACTGGCCGCCCGCGCGCTCGCCCCGGGCGGCTGGTACGCCGTGAACATCGCCGACGGGTCGGCCCTGTCCTTCGCCCGCTCGCAGATCGCCACCCTCGGTGCGGTCTTCCCGGAGCTCTGCCTGGTCGCGGACCCCGCCGTGCTGCGCGGGAAGCGGTTCGGGAACCTGATCCTGGCAGCCGCGCACACGTCCCTCCCGATCGCCGAACTGAGCCGCAAGGTGGCCTCGGACGCCGCCCTCGGCCGGGTCGAACACGGCCGCGCGCTGGCCGACTTCGCCGCCGGTGCGGCGCCCGCCACCGACGTCACCGCCGCCCCCTCCCCGGCCCCGCCGCCGGAGGTCTTCCGGTAGACGCCGGGGCGCGCCCGGCCTGCGCCGCCCGGCTCCCGCCCGCCCGTCTCCCGCCCGCCCGTCTCCGGGTGGTCGGCGGGAGTCCGAAGGCAGGCCCTGGACGCCTGCACATCTCAGCGCCTGGGCGCGCAAGGGCCGGCTCAGTGCCCGCGCGGCAGCCCCCGGTGCTTGCACATCGCGGCACCGGTGAGCAGCAACCCGGCCGCGATGGGCGCCAGGACGGCTGTCCCGGTGCCGGAGAGGCCGTGCCCGGTGAACTCGGCGGCCGTGCCGGTCACGGCCGGGCTCTCGTGCGGCGCGGACCGGTCGGCGACGGCGGTCCGGGCACTCTCGCCGCCGCCTGCCCCGGACTGACCCGCCGCCTGCGCCCGACGGTCTGCGGCCTCGTGGTCGGGCGGCGGAGCGGCGGAGCCGTGCGACCCGGTGGCCGTCGGGGCGGACGGCCCGGCCGGAGCGCCGCCGCCCCCCGTCCGACCGGGTTCGGCGGCCGGCTCGCCGGTGTCGGCGTCCCGGGAGGCGCGGGTCTCGGCGGAGCGGGTCTGGACCGGCGCGGCGGCGAGCAGTCCGGAGGCGATCGCGAAGGCGTCCGGGACGGAGGCCCGCTGACCGGGCAGCGGCAGGTCGCCCGCTCTGATCCGGTCCTGGAGCAGGCCGGCGACGGGTGCGGCTGCGGCGCTGAGAGCAGGCACGGGCACGGCCGCGGTGGCCGGTTCGGCGAGCCGGCCGAGGACGCCGGGCGACGCGGCCTGCCCGGGCGGCGTCCGGCCGGGGGCCGCCCGGCCCGGGCCCGACTGTCCGGCGGGTGCCAGGTCGGCGGACGGCTGATCGGCGGAGGGCCGGCGGGCGGCTGCCTGCCCGGTCGGCACCGGACCGGGGGAGTGCGGCGCCGCGCCCTGACCGGCCGCGTCCACGGGGTGCCCGGCTGACCCCCCGTCGAGGACCGGGCCGCCGTCCAGCGTTCGGCCGACGGTGCGGCTGACGGGTTCCGGCAGCGGCCCGGCCGCCGCCGCGTAGGCGCCGGCCGCTCCCAGGCCCCAGAGCTGTGCGAGGAGCGCCCCGCCCGCGGCGACGACACGCGGGCGGGGCAGCCACCGGCCGCCGGGGCGCCGGGCGGCACCGACGGCGCGTCGGACGGGTTCCGGGGCCTTGGTCGCGTGATTGGCTCGCACGTGAGTTGAGAACGAGCGAACGGGCCGTGAGGTCACGGGCGTCGTCACGGACAGTCATCACGCGGACCAGGTGTCATCGGCTCGCCGGTCCCGCCGGCGGACCCGGTGACCGGGCCAGGGCTCCTGCGGGGATCAGGAGTTGGGGCGCAGCGTCCAGATGACGGTCATGATGCCGGTCACGGCGCCGTCGGCACGGGTGATCTCGACGGTGACGGGGAACTCCGGCCGCTCGCCCTTGTCGAGCTCGGCGACGATGTCCGCGGCCGGACGGCCCAGCACCGCGGTGGCGGTGACCGTGCCCATGGCCAGCTTCTTGTAGGAGATCTCGGCGCTCACCGCGAGCGGCACGGCCCGGGAGAGCTGGTCACCGAAGGCGCCCAGCACGATGCAGCCGCTCGCCGACTCGGCGAGGGTGAACATCGCGCCGGCGTGCGGGCCGCCGACGTGGTTGTGGTACTCGGGCTGGTCCGGCAGCCGGAGGACGGCACGCTCCGGCGTCGTCTCCAGGTACTCCAGCTTGAGGGTGCGTGCCATCGGCACGGTCGAGTCGAGGAGCTGGCCGATCGAAGGTGTGGTCATGGCAGCAATGTTACTAGTCGGTAGCTTCTGGCGGCAGACCTCCCGCAAGGGAAACCACGGGAACCGGGAGGAGGCGGGAGGCCGCGGGAGCGCGAAAACGCCTGAGGGGCCGATCTCTTGAAGAGATCGGCCCCTCAGGCTCTGGGGTGAGTGACGGGACTTGAACCCGCGGCCACCTGGACCACAACCAGGTGCTCTACCAACTGAGCTACACCCACCATCTGTCCGGCTCGTTCCCGCTCTTCGCGTTCCCGTTCCGACAGGAAGAACAATACAGGATCCGGAAGGGTGCTCGCGCCAGGGTTTCCATCAGCCCGGTGCGGGCCTTTCCATCAGCCCGGTGCGGACCCCTCCCGGGGCCGGCGGCGGCCTTCGCGTCCGGCCCCGGAGGTGCGGACGGGTCAGTCCGTCGGGGCGTGGTACTTCTCGGCGATCGCGCGCGCGGTGTCGGTGTCCGGGCCGGGCTGGGGGACGAACACCGCCTCGCGGTAGTACCGCAGTTCGTCGATGCTCTCGCGGATGTCCGCGAGCGCCCGGTGGCTGCCGCCCTTCTGCGGGCTGTTGTAGTACGCCCTCGGGTACCAGCGGCGGGCCAGCTCCTTGATCGAGGAGACGTCGACGATCCGGTAGTGCAGGTGCCCCTCCAGAGCCGGCATGTCCCGGGACAGGAAGCCGCGGTCGGTCGCCACGGAGTTCCCGCACAGCGGCGTCCGCCCGGCCTCCGGCGCGTGCTCGCGCACATAGGCGAGGACGAGTGCCTCGGCCTCGGCGAGCGTGACGCCCCGCTCCAGCTCGTCGAGCAGCCCGGAGGAGGTGTGCATGGTGCGTACCACCTCGGGCATGTTCGCCAGGGCCTCGGCGGGCGGGCGGATGATGACGTCGACGCCCTCGCCGAGGACGTTCAGCTCGGAGTCCGTCACCAGCGCCGCGACCTCGACCAGGGCGTCCCGGTCGAGGTCGAGGCCTGTCATTTCACAGTCGATCCATACCAAACGGTCATTCACGCCACTCACCCTACGGCGCGATCACGCGCCACGGGCACCGAAGGAGCCGAGCGGGGTGCCGGGGCGCAGGACTCGGAGCCGCGCGCGTCCTGACCGTGGCCGTCCGGCTCGTGCGCCTCCCGGGCCGTACCGGCCTGGTGGGCGGGGTGGGTCGGGTGCGCCTGGTGACCGTCCCGGGCGGGACGGGGGTCACGCGGCTCACGGGCCCCGTCCGGGCTCGCGGCCCGGCCGCCCTGCGGTCGGACCTGGGGGCCGCGGGCCTGGCGGGCCCGACCCTCCGGCGTCGCCGGCGCGGCCGACGCCGACGCCCGGCCGGTGGCCGCACCGTGCCCCCGGCCGCCGGAGCCGTCCTCCGACGGTCGCTCGGCCGCGCTGCGGTGCCCCTGCCCCTGACCGCGTGCGCCGGGCTGCGGCTGACCGTCCTCCGCCGCGGCGTGCTCCGCCGTGCGCGGCGGCCGGCCCGCCCCGGGACCGGCCTGCGGCGGGACCAGGGGCGGCCGCGCCGGGCCCCGCCCCGTCCCCGGCTGGCCGGAGTGCGGCTGGTGGGCCGCCTGCGGATGCGGGTAGGGCTGGGCGGCACGAGCGTGCACCCCCTGCCCGGACGGCTGGCCGTGCTGGCCGTGCTGCCCGAGCGAGCCGTGCTGGCCCGGGCCGCCGGAGGCGTACGGCAGTGCGGGTGCCGGCCCGTGCTGGCCGGGGACCACCCCGCCCGCCGCCGTGGCGGCGGCCGCCAGGGCCGCCGCGGCATGGGCCGCGGCCGACGCCGGCACGGCACCGGCCACCCGGAGGTCACCGGCGTGCAGCGGCGCCGGCGTCGGCGAGGCCGAGCCGGGGCGACGAGCCCGGTAGCTGGTCCGGTACGCGGCCGGCGAGACCCCGAGCTGGCGCCGGAAGTGCCCGCGCAGCGCCACCGGCGACCGGAAGCCGCAGCGGCGGGCGACATCGTCCACCGACAGCTCCGACGTCTCCAGCAGCCGCTGCGCCTGGAGCACCCGCTGGGTGATCAGCCACTGCAGCGGGGCGCTGCCGGTGAGCGTGCGGAACCGGCGGTCGAACGTCCGCCGGCTCATGTAGGCACGCGCGGCCAGCACCTCGACGTCGAACTGCTGGTTGAGGTTCTCCAGCGCCCAGGTGACCACCTCGGCGAGCGGGTCGTTGCCGATCTCCTCCGGTAAAGACTGATCGATGTACTGGGCCTGGCCTCCGCCGCTGCGGCGGCTGGGCACCACCAGCCGGCGGGCCAGCGCGTTGGCGGCCTCGGCACCGTGGTCGCTGCGCACCACGTGCAGGCAGAGGTCGATGCCGGCGGCGGTGCCGGCCGAGGTCAGTACGTCACCGTCGTCGACGAAGAGCTCCCGCGGGTCGACGTGGACCCGGGGATAGCGCTTGGCCAGGGTCGGCGCGTACATCCAGTGGGTGGTCGCGGGGCGACCGTCCAGCAGGCCGGCGGCGGCGAGCACGAAGGCGCCGGTGCAGAGGCCGATGATCCGCGCGCCCTCGTGGTGGGCCTTGCGCAGGGCGGTGATCGCCTCGACCGGCGGCGGCTGCGAGATCGAGCGCCAGGCCGGGACGACGATGGTGCCCGCCCGGGCGAGCGCCTCCAGCCCGTACGGAGCGGAGAGGGTGAGGCCTCCGGTCGTGGCCAGCGGCCCCTCCTCGCCGGCGCAGACCAGCAGGCGGTAGCGGGGCACTCCGGCGTCCTGGCGGTCGACGCCGAAGACGGAGAGCGGGATCGAGCTCTCGAAGATCGGGGCGCCGCCGAAGATCAGCACCGCGACGGTCTCGCGCCGGCGCCGGCCCGAGAGCTTCCGGGGGGCGGCGGACATCAGGGGGACCGAGGGGCCGTTCAGGCCGGACCCGCCGCCGGCGCCGTAGCCGCCGTGGCCGTTGACGCCCTGGCCGCCGTGGCCGCCCTGGCCGCTCTGGCCCTGGCCGTTGGGGCCGCCGCCGTTCGCGTTCTGGCCGCTCTGGCCGCTCTGGCCGCTCTGGCCGCTCTGGCCCTGGGAGCCGGGGCTGTGGCTGTGGGGGCTGTGGCTGTGGGGGCCGTGGAGGTTGGGGCTGTGGCCGCCCGAACCCTGCCCGCTCGGACCCTGGCCGAAGGTGCCTCCGGGCAGCCCGGCGGGCGTCGTCGCGGCGCTCGGACCGGTGGAGGCCGGGAACGTCGCGTCCGAGCCCGGATGGCCGAGCGCCCGGCCGAGCTGGTGCCCGCCGGGCTGGGCGCCGGACTGAGCTCCGGGGTGACCGCCAGGATGGCCGGGAACCGACGGGCCGGCATGCCCGGCCGTCCCCTGGCCCTGGAGACCGCCATGGCTGACGACGGGTCGGCTGACGGGTCGTCCGGCATGCTCCGGCGCGCCCGAGAAGGTGCCTGGACCGGAGCCCGCTGGTGCGGAGGGGGTGTGTGAGGCCGGTGAGGCCGGAGTGTTCACCGAGGCGTACGGGACGTATGGGGCGGCGCTGGAGGTGCCGGCGGAACGGGGGTTGGCAGCGGTGGCCGAAACGCCGGTGCCTCTCACGGACCGACCCGCGATATCGGCCACGGCCTGGTCGCTGTCAGGACCCGCGTCGCTCCTGCTCACCCTGCTCAAGGCGCTCAAGCCCCCTCGGTGGTGTGGTGTGGTGGTGCGGCACTGCTGGCCAAGATCGAATCTATCGGGTGGACCGTTGCCGTTGTGACAAGTTCACCATCCGACGCTATGTCGACATGGCAATTTGGCGTGATGCATTCGATCACGAAGCGTGGCACCCGTCGACCCTTCTGGGAAGGGGGCCGGTGCAACGGTGGCTGGTTGTCGCGGGGCCGGTCCTGGGGTGCCCCGCTTCGGCGTACCCGGCCGGCGGGTCTGGGCTGCGGCTTTGCCCAAGGGCGAGGGAGTCGCGCGAGATTGACCGAAAATAGGCGGTGCACGGGAGGGCGCACGCCTCTCGAAGTGTGCGCCTCCCTGGCTCCATCCGGCCAGTGCCAGGGCTGCGGATCGGACGCCGGGCGCCCGCGCTACCGTCCTGTCGTGGACAACCTCAGCCGGCTCGAACAGGCCAACGACAACGCCGCCGCCTTCTGGCTCGCCCAAGCGCGCGCCCACGGGTGGCAGCACCTCATCCGTCCCGGGTTCACCGCGGTCCGCTGCGCCCGGACCCCGGACGACGCCCACCGCATCGTGGTGACCCGTCCCTATGACCAACCAGCCGTGCTGGAAGACGAACTGGCGGCCCTGCTGGAGGAGTGGTCCACCACCCGGCTCACGCTGGAGGACCCCTACCTCGGACTCGACATGTCGCGCCACGGTTGCGCGCACGGCCGGGCGATGCCCGTGATGGTCCGTGAGCCCGGCGCGCTCGAAGCACCCTTGCTCGGCGCGCTGCCGTCGACGGGCGCCCGGGTCGGCGGCGACCTGACGGTCGATGAGGCGCTGAACGCCGACGCCTTCGCCGAGGTCGAACACGCGGTGGTCGACGGCTTCCCGATCGAGGACCGCCAGCCCTGGATACGGGGTGTGATGCTGCCCGAGCGCCTCCTGCACGAGCCCGGTTGCCGGGCCTGGCGGGCCAGGATCGCCGGTGAACTGGCCGGCGCCTGCCTGACCTTCGACGACGGCCGCGCCACCGGGGTGTACTGGGTCGCGACGCTCCCCGAACACCGCTCCCGGGGCGTGGCCCGCGCCGTCCTGGAGACGGCCCTGGCCGCCGCGGACCCCGACCGCCCGGCGACCCTGCTCGCCACCGCCCTCGGTGAACCGCTGTACCGCAAGCTCGGCTTCACCGTGGCGGGCCGTAGCCACTGGTGGACGAGGTCGGCCCCCGCGGAGTCGGCCCCCGCGCAGCCGTAGCAGGCCGCGTGCCCGGCCCCGCGTGCCGAGGTGAAGGTGGCGAGCAGGGTCGGTCGGTCGGTCGGTCGCCGCGGTCGGTCGTCGGTCGTCGGGCGGTCCGGCGCCGGGCGCAGTCGGGCCCGGGCCGTCCGTCCGGCCGGCGACTCACCCGGCCGGTGTTCCCCGGACGCTCCTCGGCGGTAGGTCGGCCAGGGGTGATTGCGGCAACTCCGGCTGAACGGTTTCAGACACGGACGGCCGCCACGGCGGCCGGAGCGCCGCTGTCCGGGCGGCCCCCGGGAACAGGCGCACGCGGGCCGTCCAGGGCGGAGAGCGGGGCCTGCGCGCCGGTTCGCGCGCCGGACAGCGCTGCTGCGGGCGCCGCCCCGTCGGCGGGCCCCCGGAGCCGCCGGCTGCCCCCCATCGCGGCCGTGCCCACTGCCCGCCGGTGGCCCGGTTCGGCGGCCCGGATGCCGGGCCTGGCGCCCGGCGCGCTGCGTGCGGCGAGTACCTGCCCGACGGCCTCCGGCAGACCGGCCGCCTTGAGCGTCGGCCGGTAGCCCGGCTCGGCCCAGGGGCGGCCGTGGTGCAGCCAGACGCTGCGCAGCCCGGTCAGCTCCGCGCCGGCGATGTCGGCGGGGGCGTGGTCCCCGACCATCCAGGTGTTCGAGGCCCAGTCGCCGGTGGGCGCGATGCCGCACCGCTGCGCGGCGATCTCGAAGATCAACGGGTCCGGCTTCACGCACTCCGCCTCCTCCGAGATGACCCAGCCGTCGACCATCGGTCCCAGCCCGGTCCGGCGGATCTTCTCCAACTGCGGCCGGGTGTTGCCGTTGCTGACGATGCCGAGCGTCCACCCGGCCGCACGCGCCGCCCGCAGCGCGTCGATGTTGCGGGAGGGGCAGTGGATGTGGGAGTTGATGCCGCGTCGGAAGTGGGCGAGCAGGAAGTCGAGAGAGTCGTCCAGGCCGTAGCGGCGCTGGATCGCGGACAGTACGGTGCTGCGCGGCACGTACCCGCCGCCGTCGATGGTGACCAGCCAGTCGAGGTCGTCCGGCGGGAGGCCTCGCTCGGTCAGGAAGTCCCGGGCCCAGGCTCGGAAGGCTGCGTCCCTGGGGAGCAGCGTGTTGTCGAGGTCGAACAGGAGCAGCGGCATGTCGTGCATGGTGCCAGCGGCTGCGGGTATGCACGTGGCAAATGCCAGGCAGCGTCGCGAACCCGTGCGAATTGGCTGAAACGGATAGCGGCAGGCGTGGCAGGGATGGGGCCGGGGTTGGAGTGCGGGGCGGCTGCTCGGGGTGGGGGAGGTGGAGGTGGCCACAGCGGTTCGGCGGCGGACCGGTCGGCGCGACGCCCATCGGGAGCGGCCCGACGGTGGAACGCAGACGGCCCGGAGCCGGGCAGAGGACGGCCTGCCCTGCCGTCGATCCGGACGCGGCGCGGGGGTGGACCCGGATGCGGCCCGGTCCGGTGGGCCGAGGGATGGCGGCCGGGAGACGGCGCTGAGGGCGCGGCACGGCGCACGGGTTGTGGGCCGCGGCGGCCTCGTTCGGCGTCCTACGACGCCGGTTGCCGGTGTCGGGCGGCGACGGATCGTTGTCGATCAATGACAGTCCGGTCACGGTGTCCCGGTGGCCTGTTGCATCGCTCCGTTCGCTCAGTCAAGCTCCAGAGACCCTCCTTTGCCGGAGGGGGCGCGACCGCGCGCTGGCAGGGGGCGCATCGCCGGCGGCGGGCGCATCCTCCATTCGCGGTAACAAAGCCGTTCCGAGGCTTTGCCGCTGGGCTGAGTCTCCTGCCCGTCGTACTCTGAAAGGAACAGGTCACAAACGGTGGTGCTCGGCGCAGACCGACGTCTTCCCGCGTGCGGGCCTGCTGCCAGGGCAGCGTTGTCCTCTCTTGTCGGCCCATCTTCCTCGAAGAGCCTTGAGCCATGGCTGGTTTTGAGTCCTCCCGACCGGTTGAACCGGATGCGGTCCGCAGCGCGGGCGCAGTGCCCGGGGGAGACAGTGGTTGTGCACAGACCGGAGTCGGCGCGGACCCTGACGTGGGCGCGGACGCCGTGGATATCCGGGGATTCTCCCGCCTGCTTCGCACTATCGCGCGCCGGGGCCGCTCCGGCTCCCGCCAGCAGCGGGGCGACCACCGGCCCGACCCGGCGGAGTCCGCGATGACGGGCCGCCTGGGGCCGGGTGCCGACCACCCGGGAGGCTCCGGCCTGCCGAGCGCCGCCGGCGAACCCGCGGTGCAGCAGAAGCCCGGCGGCTCGTGCGACCCCGCCTTCCAGCACGGCGTGGTGGTGGGATTCGACGGCTCGCTGTCGAGCGAGCGTGCCCTGGCCTATGCGGTGGGCATGGCTCGTCGCTCGAAGTGCGGGCTGGTGATCGTGCACGTGGCCAATCGCCTGCCGGCCACGGTGTGGGCGGGCTGCGAACCTCCCGTCTTCGTCGACCTTCCCGATCACCGGACCGAGGTGCTCGGTCTGGAGCTCGCCTGCGCGGACTTCCTCGCCGGGGTGCCCTGGATCCTGGTCGAGCGGGGCGGCGACATCTGCCATGAGATCGAGGAGGTCGGCCGCGAGTACGCCGCGGACGCGATCGTCGTCGGCAGCACGCACGGCCTGCTCGGCAAGATCTTCGGATCGGTCTCCGGTCGGCTGGCCCGTCGCGCCAACCGTCCGGTGATTGTGATCCCCTGACGGTTCATCGGCTATGAGGGGAGCGCTGATCCGGCGGCTCCGCACCGGGTGCCCGGTGACGGTGCCTTCCGCCGTCGTCGGCGCGTCCGCCCGCTGTGCTTTCGTCCGGTGCCTCGGGTGCCTCCTCTCCAGTGGGCCGGATGTTCATGGATCTCTGACGACTGCCGTGAAGGGCAGGGCGGTCTGCCCGGGCCCCGCTGTCTCTCGTGTCTCTCGGCAGCGTCTCTCGGCGGCGTCTCTCGGCCTGCCGGTGCACCGGCAAGCCGAGAGACGGGGAGCCGAGGGCGCCGACGGCGCCCCGGAGCTGGTGCGGGTGCCTCAGGAGGTGACGCCGAGCTCACGGGCGATGAGCATGCGCTGCACCTCCGAAGTGCCCTCCCCGATCTCCAGGATCTTGGAGTCACGCCAGAAGCGCGCGACCGGGAATTCGTTCATGAAGCCGTACCCGCCGTGGATCTGGGTCGCCTCACGGGCGTTGTCGACGGCGGCCTCGGACGAGTACAGCTTGGCGATCGCGGCCTCCTTCTTGAACGGTTCGCCGTGCAGCAGCCGGGATGCGGCGTCCCGCCAGGCCAGGCGGGAGGTGTGGGCGCGCATCTCCATGTCGGCGAGCTTGAACTGGATGGCCTGGTTGGCGCCGATAGGACGGCCGAAGGCCCGGCGCTGGCCGGCGTAGAGGACTGACTGGTCGACGCACCCCTGGGCCAGGCCGGTGGCCAGGGCTGCGATCGCGATGCGGCCCTCGTCGAGGATCCGCAGGAACTGGGCGTAGCCGCGGCCGCGCTCGCCCAGCAGGTTGGCCGCGGGAACGCGGCAGTCGGTAAAGGACAATTCGCGGGTGTCGGATGCGTTCCACCCGACCTTCGAGTACTTCTTGGACACCTGGAACCCCGGGGTTCCGGTGGGCACGATGATGGAAGAGATTTCCCGCCGTGGCGAGGGGAATTCGCCCTCTTCACTCGAACGAGCGATCGGTTCGGTGAGCGCGGTGACGGTGACCAGGCCGGTGATCTCGGTACCGGAGTTGGTGATGAAGCACTTGGTGCCGTTGATGACCCACTCGTCGGTGGCCTCGTCGTAGCGCGCCGTGGTGCGGGTCGCGCCGGCGTCGGAGCCGCCCTCGGGCTCGGTCAGGCCGAACGCCCCGAGCAGCTCGCCGGAGGTCAGCCGCGGCAGCCACTCGCGCTTCTGCTCCTCCGTCCCGAAGCGGTAGATCGGCATCGCGCCGAGCGAGACCGCGGCCTCCAGGGTGATCGCCACCGAGGAGTCGACCCGGGCGAGCTCCTCCAGGACCAGGCAGAGCGCGAAGTAGTCGCCGCCCATGCCCCCGTACTCCTCGGAGAACGGCAGGCCGAAGAGGCCCATCCGCCCCATCTCACGGACGATCTCGTAGGGGAACTCGCCCTGCTCGTAGAACTCGCCGATCTTCGGCGCGACCACGTCCTGGGCGAACTCGGCGACGGTGCGCCGCAGCTCCTCGTACTCGCTGTTCAGCCGGTGATCGAGCATGGTGATCCTCCTGGGGCCCGGCCGGGGTGGCCGCGGGCGTGATCGGGATGACCGCATGTCGGTCCGATGATGTGACGGACATGCGGGCTGTCGAGCGGGTCGGGTGGTACGGAGAGATCCGGCCGGACCGGGTCGCGGCCGACGCGGGTCCTCGCGGGGTCTCGAAGCGTGCGGGGCGGTCAGTCCCGGCCGTCGCCGAGCAGCGCCTGGACGGTGCGCGACGGGCTCGGCCGGCCGAGTTGCCGCGCCATCCAGCCACTGGTGGAGACGAGGGCGCGGAGGTCGACGCCGGTCCGGATGCCGAGGCCGTGCAGCATCCAGACCAGGTCCTCGGTGGCGAGGTTGCCGGTGGCGCTCTTGGCGTACGGGCAGCCGCCCAGGCCGCCGGCCGAGGCGTCGACCGTGGTCACGCCGCCGCGCAGGGCGGCCAGGGTGTTGCTGAGCGCCTGGCCGTAGGTGTCGTGGAAGTGCACCGCGAGCCTGTCGACCGGGACTCCGGCCCGGCCGAAGCCGTCCAGCAGCGCGGTGACCTGGCCCGGGGTGGCGACGCCGATGGTGTCGCCGAGGCTCAGTTCGGTGCAGCCCATCTCCAGCAGCCGCACGCCGAAGCGGATCACCTGCTCGGCCGGCACCGGGCCCTCCCACGGGTCGCCGAAGCACATCGAGAGGTAGCCGCGCACGCGGACACCGGCGCCGGTGGCGCGTTCCACCACCGGGCGGAACATCGCCATCGCCTCGTCCGCCGAGCGGTTGAGGTTGCGGCGGGCGAAGGTCTCGGTGGCGCTGGCGAACACCGCGATGTCGGTGGCGTGGTGGGCGAGCGCGCGGTCCAGCCCGCGCTCGTTGGGCACCAGGACAGGCAGTCGCAGCCCGGGGTGGCGCGCGGGCAACCCGGCCAGCCGGGGCGCCAGTTCCTCGGCGTCGGCGAGCTGGGGCACCCACTTCGGGTGGACGAAGCTGGTGGCCTCCACCGTGCGCAGGCCCGCGCCGGCGAGCCGGGCGATGAACTCGGCCTTGACCTCCACGGGGACGAGGGCGCTCTCGTTCTGCAGGCCGTCCCGCGGCCCGACCTCGTGGATCCGGACCTCCTCGGGCAGGCCCCGGTCGCGGACCTCGGCGGGCAGGCCCAGGTCGAGCGCGTCGGGCTCGGGCGCGGCGGCGGTCATGACCGCACCTCGGCGGCGACCGCACCGAGCGCCGGGCCGTCCGCGGGCGATCCGGCGGAGGCCGGTCCGCCCTTCCCCGGTTCCTCCCCGCCCGGTCCGTCCTCGGCCGGGGTGACCACGACCAGCAGCTCCTCCATCGCCACCGTGGCTCCCGCGGTGGCCCGCAGCTCGCTCACGGTGCCGTCGTGCGGGGCGGCGATCACGTGTTCCATCTTCATGGCCTCCAGGACGAGCAGCGGTTGGCCCTTGCGGACCAGCTCGCCGGCCGTGGTCTTCACGACGGTGACCGTGCCGGGCATCGGGGCGGTGAGGGCGCCGTGGTGGGCCGCGCCGGCGGTGGTGCTCTCGCCGACCGGGTCGTAGCCGTGCACCGGCCAGGCGTCGCCGTCGATCCCGAGCCAGGTCACCGGGCCGGTGGCCGTGCCGGGGGCGCCGTCGGCGGCCAGGGCGAACGTCGTCTGGAGTCCGTCGGCGGTGAGGTGCAGCCGGTCGCCCGACCGGACGGCCCGGGCCCGGTGGACCGGTCCGGAGCCGAGCCGGATGTCCACCTCACGGGTGACGCCCGGGGGAATGTCAGTGGCCTCGGCTACGTTGCCGACAGTGATCGGACGGATGCTCACCGACACCGGGTCCTGGCCGGGGGTGCGGAGTCGATGGGTGGTCCAGGCCGCTTGGCCGCCGATGCGCCAGCCGGAGGGAAGGGAGAAGGGATCGGTCCAGCCGTCGCCGTCGGCGGTGGGAGTGAGGCTCAGGTGCCGCGCGAGCGCGGCCGCGTAGTAGAGGAGGTGGGCGGGCGTCGGAGCCTCAGTGGGCCGGGGGTCGGTGCCCCCGGCGGCTTCGTCGGAGCGGCCGGGGTCTGCGTCGGCGGCGCCGGTGTCGGCGGTCGGAGCGGTGGAGGCCGCGTTGGCCGGAGCGTAGGGCGAGGCGAGCAGTGCGGGCTGCTGCTGCGCCGTCTGCTCCACCAGCCCGGTGTCGAGGCGGCCGGCGACGACATCGGGGTGGGCGAGCAGTCGCCGCAGGAAGCCCGTGTTGGTCGTCACGCCCAGGATCCGGGTGTCGGCCAGCGCGGCGCGGAGCCGGCGCAGCGCGGTCGGGCGGTCGGGCCCGTACGCGATGACCTTGGCGAGCATGGGGTCGTAGGAGCTGGTGATCTCGGTGCCCGGGGCGACACCCGAGTCCACCCTGATGCCTTCGCCCTGCGGCTCGTCGAGGACGAGGATGCGTCCACCGGTGGGGAGGAAGTCCCGCTCCGGGTCCTCCGCACAGATCCGGGCCTCGATGGCGTGGCCCAGAAAGGAGATGTCCGGCTGGGTGAAGGTGAGGCGCTCGCCCGAGGCGATCCGCAGCTGCCACTCGACCAGGTCCAGTCGTCGCTGCTGGGTGCCGCCCGTTCCGGCGGAGCCGTCGGTGGTGCCGCCGACGGCGACGGCGAGTTCGGTGACGGGGTGTTCGACCTGGAGGCGGGTGTTCATCTCCATGAAGAAGAAGTCCCGTACCCCCTCGGTGGGGACGGGGGAGTCCGGGTCGAGGCCGGGGACGATGAACTCCACGGTGCCGGCCCCGGTGTAGCCGCAGGACTCGGCGGCACGGACGGCGGCTGCGCCCATCGCGGCGCGGGTCTCGGCATTGAGCAGAACGGAGGGTGCTTCTTCGATCAACTTCTGGTGGCGGCGCTGCAGGCTGCACTCGCGCTCGCCGAGGTGGACGGTGGTGCCGTGGGCGTCGGCGAGTACCTGGACCTCGATGTGGCGCGGCCGGTCGACCCACCGCTCCAGCAGCAGGGTGTCGTCGCCGAAGGCGGTGCGGGCGACCCGCCGGGCGGCGGCGATCTCGGTCGGCAGCTCGGCCCGGTCCCGCACCAGGCGCATGCCCTTGCCGCCGCCACCGGCGGACGGCTTGAGCAGCACGGGGAAGCCGATCTCGTCGGCGGCCGCGACGAGTTCCCCGTCGGTGGGCGCGGTGGCCTCGCTGCCCGGGACCACCGGTACGCCGGCGGCCCGTACGGCCTCCTTGGCGTTGATCTTGTCACCCATCAGCTCGACCGCAGCGGGAGGAGGACCGATGAAGACCAGGCCCGCGTCGGCGCAGGCGCGCGCGAAGGAGGAGTTCTCGGCGAGGAAGCCGTAGCCGGGGTGAACGGCCTGGGCACCGGTGCGGCGGGCCGCGGCGAGGATCTGGTCGGTCCGCAGGTACGTCTCGGTGGCCGAGCTGTCACTGCGGTCGGCCGGTCCGAGCCGTACCGCGACATCGGCCTCGCGGACGTGCGGTGCGTCGGCGTCCGCGTCGCTGAAGACGGCGACGGAGCGCACGCCGAGCCGCCGCAGGGTGCGGATCACCCGGACGGCGATCTCGCCACGGTTGGCGACCAGAACTGTGTCGAACATGGGAGGCGATCCTCCGGGTCGAGGGGAGCCGTGCGAAGGAGGTGGTGGGAGGCGGCAGCAGCAGCGACGCGTCGTGCGCGGCCGGGGTGGGCCGCCGTCGGGCCGGGCCCGGCCCGGGTCGGCACGCCCGGTGCGGCACGCGGGCCGGCGAGCGGGCCGACGAATTGGCCGACGAGCGGGTCGAGCGGTCCGGCGGCTCGGGTCTGGCGGGTGTGCTGGGCCCGGGAGGGCCGCTCGTCCGGAGGAGGCTCCGTGGTGACGCGCGGCCCTGCCCGGGCGGCCGTCACATCCGGAAGACGCCGTACGGGCCGGGCGGCGGGAGCGGGGCGTTGGCGCAGGCGGTGAGGGCGAGTCCGAGGACGGTGCGGGTGTCCATCGGGTCGATCACTCCGTCGTCCCAGAGCCGTGCGGTGGCGTAGTAGGCGTTCCCCTGGCGGTCGTACTGCTCGCGGACGGGGCGCTTGAACTCCTCCTCCGCCTCGGTGGGCCAGGACTCGCCGTGGGCTTCGAGCTGGTCTCGCCGGACGGTGGCCAGCACCGAGGCGGCCTGCTCGCCGCCCATCACGGAGATCTTCGCGCCCGGCCACATCCACAGGAAGCGGGGCGAGTAGGCCCGGCCGCACATCGAGTAGTTGCCGGCCCCGTACGAGCCGCCGATCACCACCGTCAGCTTCGGGACGCGGGTGGAGGCGACGGCGTTCACCATCTTGGCGCCGTGCTTGGCGATGCCGCCCGCCTCGTACTGCCGCCCGACCATGAAGCCGGTGATGTTCTGGAGGAAGAGGAGGGGGATGCCCCGCTGGTCGCACAACTCGATGAAGTGGGCGCCCTTGAGGGCGGACTCCGCGAAGAGCACACCGTTGTTGGCGACGATGCCGACGGGGTGGCCGTGGATCCGGGCGAACCCCGTCACCAGGGTCGCGCCGTACTCGGCCTTGAACTCGGCGAAGCGGCTGCCGTCGACCAGCCGCGCGATCACCTCGCGGACGTCGTACGGCGTCCGGGGGTCGACCGGGACGGCTCCGTACAGACCCGCCGGGTCGACGGCGGGCGGCTCGGCCGGGGCCAGCGGCCACGGCCTGGCCGCGCGCGGGCCGAGCCCGGCGACGATGGTGCGCACGATGGAGAGGGCGTGGGCGTCGTCCTCGGCCAGGTGGTCCGTCACGCCGGAGGTGCGGGAGTGGAGGTCGCCGCCGCCGAGCTCCTCGGCGGTCACCACCTCGCCGGTGGCGGCCTTCACCAGCGGCGGTCCGCCGAGGAAGATGGTGCCCTGGTTGCGGACGATGACGGCCTGGTCGCTCATCGCCGGTACGTACGCGCCGCCCGCCGTGCAGGAGCCGAGTACGGCGGCGATCTGCGGGATCCCGGCGGCGGAGAGGCGGGCCTGGTTGTAGAAGATCCGGCCGAAGTGGTCGCGGTCCGGGAAGACCTCGTCCTGCATCGGCAGGAAGGCGCCGCCGGAGTCCACCAGGTAGACGCAGGGGAGCCGGTTCTCCAGCGCGACCTCCTGGGCGCGCAGGTGCTTCTTCACCGTCATCGGGTAGTAGGTGCCGCCCTTGACGGTGGCGTCGTTGGCGACGACGACCACCTCGCGCCCGGCGACCCGGCCGATGCCCGCGATCACGCCGGCCGCCGGAGCGGCTCCGTCGTACATCCCGTCGGCCGCCAGCGGCGCCAGTTCGAGGAACGGCGAGGCCGGGTCGAGCAGCGTGTCCACCCGGTCGCGGGGGAGCAGTTTGCCGCGGGCGGTGTGGCGCGCCCGGGCCTTGGCCCCGCCGCCGAGAGCGGCCGCGGCGAGCTTCTCGCGCAGCTCGCCGACCAGCGCACGATGGGCCTCGGTGTTGGCCCGGTAGGCCTCCGAGCCCGGGTCGGCGGCGGTGCCGAGCCGGGGGGCGGGCGCGGCGGCGCCCGGTGGGACGGCTCCGGCGGCCGCGCCGTTCGTCGCGCCGCCCGCCGTGGTTCCGGCCGCTGCGCCGCCGTGGACGCCGGTGGGTGCACCGGCGGTGGAGATGACCATTCCAAGAGCTCCCTTGCTCTCGGCACCAGGTGGGCAGCAGAGCCCGGGTGTGCCTGCGACCCCCACGTTAATGAGCGTTAACTCGTGCCGCCCAGGTTAACGGGCGATAACCCGACTGTCTACGATGGGCAGCATGCCGAACGTCCCAGGCGCCTCCGCGCTCCCACGCCGTGACCAGATCCGCAGGGAGGCCGCGCGGCTGTTCGCCGCCCGGGGCTTCCTGGGCGTGGGTGTCGACGAGATCGGCAAAGCCGTCGGCATCAGCGGGCCGGGGCTCTACCGGCACTTCGCCGGCAAGGACGCGATGCTCGCCGATCTCCTGATCGGCATCAGTGAGCGCCTCCTGGAGGAGGGCCGCCGCCGGGCGGGTGGCGGCGACGGCGGCGCCGAAGCGCTGGACGCCCTGATCAGGGGGCATGTCGACTTCGCGCTGGACGACCGCGACCTGATCACCCTGCACGACCGCGAGCTGCTGAACCTCAAGGACGAGGACCGTCGGACGGTCCGCCGGCTCCAGCGCGGCTACGTCGAACTGTGGGTGGACGTGGTCCGCCGGGCCCATCCGTCGCTGGCCGTGCCCGATGCCGAGCCGGTGGCGCGGGCCGCGGTGCACGCCGTCTTCGGGCTGATCAACTCGACTCCGCACAGCCTCGGCCCGAGTCCCGCCCAGGAGGACCGCGGCGCGCAGGAGGACCGCGTCGCCCTCCAGCGCGACAGCATGGCCGCCCTGCTGCACAGCCTGGCGCACGGTGCCTTCTCGGCAGCCGCCGGCACGGCCGCGCGCAGCTGAATCGAGCGGCGCGGCCGACCGGCCCCGGCCGGGGGGCCGCCCGGTCGTGCGCCCTCGCGCCGAACGGTCGACGGCAAGCGGTCGACGGCAAGCGGTCGACGGCGAGCGCTCGACGGGGCCGGGCCGGGTCCGGCTGACCACCCGCTGGACCACCGGGGTCGGTCGTCCGGCCTAGGCCCAAAGGACGGCGCCGGGCTGCGTCGGCGGCCGGTGGGCGTTCGGCGCGATCTCGTTCACCCTGGAGGGTGACGGCCGAGGCGCGCGCCCCGGCCGGGAATCACCGCAGGCCGCAGGCTGTTGGTTCCTCAGCCGGGCCGGTTCACCCGGCCTGCCCTGGCCTGAAAGTCCATGGCGGCCACCGGACGAAATGGTTAGCATCCCTAAATATGCCTGAGACTCATGGATCTACGGTGGAGCTTTCCCCGAGCGGCACCCGGACCGGCCCGCGAGGCACGAAGGGGCGGCGGGGCGGCACCGGCCTGCCCGGCGGCAAGCACGGCGGGCAGGCCGCGGACGGAGCCCGGCCGGACGGTGCCGGGGCCCCGGCCGACGGCGGCGGGAGCCCGGGCGAGGGTTCGGCCGCCGACGGGACCGGTACGGGCTGGCTGCGCCGGCTGATCGGCTACTGCTGGCGCTCGCGGCGCAGCGTGCTGCTCGCCTTCGGCGCCTCGATCGTCGGGATGGCCGTCACGGCGCTGGTGCCGCTGGTCACCAAGTTGATCATCGACGACGTCATCACCGCGCACACCCGCTCGCTGGCGCCGTGGGCCGTGGTGCTGCTGGCGGCGGCCGCCCTGGTGTTCGCCTGCACCCAGGTCCGCCGCTACTACGGGGGCCAGCTCGCCCTCGACGTCCAGCACGACCTGCGCAGCGACCTCTTCCGTTCGCTCGGCCGGCTCGACGGCCACCGGCAGGACCGCCTCGACACCGGCCAGGTGGTCGGCCGGGCCACCTCCGACCTCCAGCTGATCAACGGCCTGCTCTCGATGCTGCCGATGATGACCGGCTACCTGCTGATGTTCGTCATGTCGCTGGCCGTGATGCTCTGGCTGTCGCCGCCGCTCACCCTGATCGCGCTGGTCATGGGCCCGGCGCTGTGGTGGGTCTCGGTCCTGAGCCGCAAGCGGCTGTTCCCCGCCACCTGGGCGGCCCAGCAGGAGGCGGCCGCCGTCGCGGGTGTGGTCGACGAGTCGGTCGGCGGCGTCCGGGTGGTCAAGGGCTTCGGCCAGGAGTCCCAGGAGCTGGACAAGCTGGCGGCGGCCTCGCACAACCTGTTCGCCGCCCGGCTCCGGTCGATCCGGCTCAACAGCCGCTACAACCCGGCGATGCAGGCGATCCCGGCGCTCGCCCAGGTCGCGGTGCTGGCCTTCGGCGGCTGGCTGGCGGTCGAGGGCCAGGTCACCCTCGGCACCTTCGTCGCCTTCTCCACCTACGTCGCGCAGATGACCGGTCCGGTCCGGATGCTGACCATGGTCATCACCGTCGGCCAGCAGGCCCGGGCCGGTGTGGAGCGGGTGCTGCAGCTGATCGACGAGCGGCCGCTGGTGCAGGAGCGCCCGGACGCCGTCACCCTCGACTTCACCCGCGCCGACGGCTCCCACCCGGCCCACGACGACGCCGGACCGACGCCGGCCGCCGCCGCCGACCGCTTCGGGCGGCCCGTCGGCCCCCGGACCACCGAGGTGGCGCTGGAGTTCGACCAGGTCGAGTTCCGCTACGACCCCGAGCACCCCGCCCCCGTCCTGCACGGGCTCACCCTGAAGCTCGCCCCCGGCGAGACGCTGGCCCTGGTCGGCGCGTCCGGCTCGGGCAAGTCGACGGTGGCGCAGCTGGTTCCCCGGTTCTACGACCCGGCGGGCGGCGCGGTCCGGCTCTACGGCCACGACCTGCGCGACCTCACCCTCGACTCGGTGCGGTCGGCCGTCGGCATCGTTCCCGAGGAGAGCTTCCTGTTCTCCGAGACGGTCCGCACCAACATCGCGTACGGGCGGCCGGACGCCACCGACGAGCAGGTCGTGGCGGCCGCCCGGGCCGCGCAGGCGGACGAGTTCGTCCGGGAGCTGCCCGACGGGTACGCGACCAAGGTCGGTGAGCAGGGTCTGACCCTTTCCGGCGGCCAGCGCCAGCGCATAGCCCTGGCCCGGGCGATCCTCACCGACCCGCGGATCCTGCTGCTCGACGACGCCACCTCGGCGGTCGACCCGCAGATCGAGGCGGAGATCCACGACGCCCTGCGGTCGGTGATGGCCGGCCGCACCACGCTGCTGATCGCGCACCGCCGGTCGACCCTCCAGCTGGCCGACCGGATCGCGGTCCTGGACCACGGCCGCCTGCTGGACATCGGTACGCACGAGGAACTCGACGCCCGATGTCCCCAGTACCGCGTCCTGATCTCCGACCCCGAGGCCGGCCGGACCAAGCCCCCGACCGCCACCGCCACCGCCACCACCGCCGGTGCCGTCACTGCCGAGACCGACACCGAGACCGAGTCCGAGTCCCGGCCCACGGGCGCCCCCGTACCGCCGCCCGCCGTCGCCCCGCCGACGCCCGCCCCGCCGTCGCCCGCCCTGGCGACGCCCGCGCTGGCCAAGGCGGCCCGCACCGCGGACCCCGCCCTCCTCGACAAGGTCGCCGCCCTCCCGCCGGCCACCGACACCCCGGCGGTCGCCCGGGCCGAGGCCGAGGCCGGCGACCCGGACTTCAGCCTCCGCCGCCTGCTGCGCCCGTTCCGCCGCCCGCTCGCCCTCGCCCTGCTCCTGGTCACCCTGGACGCGGGCGCCGGGCTGGTGCTGCCGATCCTGATCCGGCACGGCATCGACGACGGCGTGAGCAAGGGCCTGATGTCGGGCGTCGCCGCCGCCTCGCTGGTGGCGCTGGTGATCGTGCTGCTGGACTGGCTGGTGCAGAGCGCCGAGAGCCGGGTCAGCGGCCGCACCGGAGAGCGGGTGCTCTACACCCTCCGGCTCAAGATCTTCGCGCACCTCAACCGGCTCGGCCTGGACTACTACGAGCGCGAGCTGTCCGGCCGGATCATGACCCGGATGACCACCGACCTGGACTCGCTGACCTCCTTCCTGCAGACCGGGGTGGTCACGGCGGTGGTCAGCCTGTTGACGTTCCTCGGCATCTTCGCCGCCCTGCTGATCATCGACGCGGGCCTGGCCCTGGTGGTCTTCGCCGTGCTGCCGCTGCTGGTGGTGGCGACGCTGGTGTTCCGCAAGAAGTCCAAGACGCAGTACGAGATCTCCCGCGACCTGATCAGCACGGTCAACGCCGACCTCCAGGAGAACGTCGCGGGCATGCGGATCGTCCAGGCCTTCCGTCGGCTGGACGCCAACACCGACCGCTTCGTCGCCCGGGGGATGGCCTACCGCGAGGCCCGGGTGCGGGCGCAGCTCTACATCTCGCTGTACTTCCCGTTCGTGCAGTTCCTCTCCAGCGTCGCCGCCGCACTGGTCCTGATCGTGGGGGCCTCGCGGGTCGACGCCGGGACGCTGACGGTCGGCGCCCTGGTGGCGTACCTGCTCTACATCGACCTCTTCTTCGCACCGGTCAACCAGCTCTCGCAGGTGTTCGACGGCTACCAGCAGGCCGCCGTCGGTCTGGGCCGCACGCGTGAGCTGCTGCGGACCCCGACCACCACCGCCGAGGCCGCCGATCCGGTGCCGGTGACGGCGGCGCTGCGCGGCGAGATCGAGTTCGTGGGCGTCGGCTTCGCCTACAACGGCGGCGCCGACGGCGCCCGGGAGGTGCTCACCGGAGTGGATCTCCGGATACCCGCCGGCCAGACGGTGGCGCTGGTCGGTGAGACGGGCGCCGGCAAGTCGACCCTGGTCAAGCTGGTCGCCCGGTTCTACGACGCGACCTCCGGCACCGTCCGGGTGGACGGCGTCGACCTGACCAGGTACGACCTCGCGCAGTACCGCCACCGGCTCGGCGTCGTGCCGCAGGAGGCCTACCTGTTCGCGGGCACGGTGCGCGAGGCGATCGCGTACGGCCGGCCCTCGGCCACGGCGGCCGAGGTGGAGGCGGCGGCCCGGGCGGTCGGTGCGCACGACATGATCCGCCACCTGTCCGACGGGTACGACCACGAGGTCACCGGCCGTGGGCGGAACCTCTCGGCGGGGCAGCGCCAGCTGATCGCGCTGGCCCGGGCCGAACTGGTCGACCCGGACATCCTGCTCCTGGACGAGGCCACCGCCGCGCTCGACCTGGCCACCGAGGCGGCGGTCAACCACGCGGCGGACCGGCTCAGCGGCGGCCGCACCACGCTGGTCATCGCCCACCGCCTCACCACCGCGGAACGCGCCGACCGGGTCGTCGTCCTGGACCACGGCAGGGTGGTCGAGGACGGCACGCACACCGAACTGCTCGCGCGGGGAGGCGTGTACACGCGGCTCTGGCAGGCGTTCATCGCCGACAAGCACCCGGTGCCCGACGAGGCGGCGGGCCAGGTCCTCGGCCGCTGAGCCTCCCGGTCCCGCAGTCCGCCGTCCGGCCGTCGCGCCGAACCGGCGTCAGGCCGCGATCAGCGAGGTGAGCAGCGCGGAGGCGTCGATCCCGCGCGGCAGGTCGCTGACCTGACCGTCACCCACCTCCACCACCCGCCAGCCGGAGCCGTCGGCCCGGCTGGCGAGGTCGGTGGTGACGAAGCGGCAGCCGAGGGCACGGACCAGCGGCCGGACGTCGGTGAGGTCCGGTTCGGCCGACTGGCCGGGCGTGTCCGGATGGGGCCCGACCAGCACGGGTTCGCCGTCCAGCCACCAGACCCGGGCCTCCACCGCCCGCTCGTCCTCGCCCCGGCGGGCCCCGGAGGCACCGTCGCTCGCGCCTTCCCCCGGTTCCTCCGGCCCGTCCCCGTTCCCGCCGCTCCCGTTCCCGCCGCTCTCGTTCCCGCGGCTCCCGTTCCGCCCGCTCCCGGCGTCCCCGGCCCGTCGGAACTCCTCGTACCGGCGCAGCACCACGCCGCCGGTGAGGTACTCGCCCTGCAACTCGACGAAGCGCGCCACCACCCGCCCGACGGCGGCCAGGTCGGCCATGTCGGGGACGTAGCAGGCCTCGTGCCACTCGTGCTTCCGGGACTTCACGTAGTCCTTGACGATCGCCGGACCGCGCCCGCCGAGCCGCTCGACGGCGGCGGCGAGTTCCGCCGGCTCCGGCCGGGCCGCCGTCCGCACCGGAATCCAGACGCTCGGCGGTGTCGCCCCCTCGAACACGCCGTACCAGCCGGGCAGTTCGTGCGCCGAGGCGTATCCGGCCGCGCTGGTCAGCAGATGGGCGCCGCGCCCGGCCAGCGCCCGGGCGAAGGCCGCGTAGTCGGCCGACGGAACCATCCAACCCCGGTACCAGAGCGGGCCGCAGTCCCGCGGTACCTGACGGACCGCCTCCTCCGCGTTCCCCGCGAGCAGTGCGTCGTGGTCGACGAGGTACAGCTCACCACCCAGGCCCCGCAGGACACGGGCCTCCCAGGCGAAGTGCGGATCGGGCCGGTGCGGGTTGAGCGGGTCGGCCGGGAAGAGGAGCGCGGGTGCGGGCATGGGCGTCAGGCTACGTCCACCGGCCGTTTCCGGCGGTGCCAACACCCCTTCTCCGCCGGGGCGATGCCGTTCCCGCGGCCCATCGTCCGCTCGACGCCGCACCGCCCGCAGTCCGTCCGACGCCGCCCGCCCATCGACCCGCCCGCAATCCGTTCGACGCAGCCGGGCCGAACTGGGAAGGTGACCCGATGCGAAATCTGTGGCGACGCGCGAAGCGAACCCCGAGGCAGGCCGCCCGGACGGTGGTACTCGACGAGAACGGGTCGGTCTTCCTCCTCCGCTCGGACAACAGCGAGGTCGGCGTCCACTGGACCATGCCCGGCGGCGGCATCGAGAAGGACGAGACGCCGTGGACCGGCGCCCGTCGTGAGCTCTGGGAGGAGACCGGCTGGACCGATCTCGAACCCGGTCCGTTGCTCTGCACCTGGGAACACGACTTCACCTGGCACGGCATACCCGTCCGCCAGCACGAGCACATCTACCTGACCAGCGGGCCGCACCGGGAGCCGGTGGGCGACCTCAGCGCGATGCACGCCGCCGACCGGATCCTCGACTGGCGCTGGTGGACGGCCGACGACCTCACCGACGAAGGCGCCGACGCGGTCTGGCCGCCTCGGCTCGCGGAGCTGCTGGCCGACGTCCGGGAGGGCTGGCTGGCCGACCGCCGCCAGCCGGTGCCCGTCGAGTTCGGCTACGTCCCGAACGCGCCGAGGGTCTGACGCGCCCGACGCCTCGGCGTCCTGGACGAGGCGGCGCCCCTGGCGGCCGGCCCGGTGGCTCCCGACGGCCCGTCCCCCGCAGCTACGAGGGCTGCTGCTGCCCGCCGCGTCGGCCCGCCCGCCCGGCCGGGCCGACCTGCCAGCCGTGCAGGTCGAGCTCCCGGTCGTGCAGCGCGCCGGGGTTGATCAGCACCGAGAGCTGCGCGGAAGCCAGCTGGTCGAGGGCGAGGCCGGTGGCGGACAGCAGGTGGTCGGTCGACACCGAGACGGCGATGGCGGGTCGCCAGCCCGGCAGGATCACCAGACTGGTGCCGCGGCCGATGCGCACGGGCTCGGCCGCCACCCGGACCGGCCGCCGTTCTTCGGGGCGGCCGACGGCCTCGGGGAGCTGGGGGGTGCTGCCGATCAGGATGCCCAGCGGCGTCTCGGCGCTCCCGCCGGTGGCGTTCCCGCCGGTGGCGTTCCCGTCGTTACCGTCCGCCTCCTCACCGGCGCCGGCCACCGACCCCGCCGCCCCGACGAGCGGGTCTGGGGTCGTCGGCGGCAGGAGGAGCGCAGGAGCGGCGGCCCCGGCGCCGGAAGCCTCCAGCGGCCGGTCCGGTCCGGGGGCCTCCGGGTGCATCCGGCGTAGCCGCCGGGAGGGGGAGGGCCGCTTGGACAGGACGGTCCGCAGCTCCGCCTGAGCGGCCCGGAGCACGGGGACGCTGCGTTCCTCCGTCGGCTCCGGCGCCCGGAGCCGTACGAACGCCTCCGGGCCGGTGGTGGACGCGGTCCGGGGCTCGTCCGCCGCTCCCGCTTCGGTGCCTCCGAGGGCTTCGGCGAGCAGCGCGCGGACCTCGGCGACCGGCCGACGACAGGCGGCGGCCAGCTCGGCGAGCGAGCGGCCCTGGCCGTGGGCGGTGCGCAGCCGGTCGGCCAGCCCCGCGCGAAGCCGGGCGGCCGCCTGTCCGTTCGCGTCGACGGCACGCCCGGCGCCACCCGGGCCATCGCCGCCATCGCCGCCGACACCGCGGCTACCGGCGCCTTCACCGGGGCTTCCAGCAGCGCCGGTGCCGGAGTCCCGGACGTCCTCCCCGTCGGCCCCACCGCCCCGGGGCCGCGGCACGGACCCGTCGGCGGAGGCCCCGCCGGCACCGTGGTCGCCGGCCGGGGCCGCCATCGTGCAGCGCGAGTCCACGGCTGCGGTGCTCGCCCCGGTTCCCGGTATGCCCTCGGTGGCAGGCGTCCGGTGGGACCCGTGGGACGCGCAGGCCACGACTACGTCGGACGCACCGCCCCCGGACGCACCGCCCCCGGGCACGCCGACCGCGAGCGCGCCGACGGAGGACGCGCCGGCGGTGGATGGGCCGGACGGGGGCAGGTCGGCGGCGTTCTGATGGAGCGTGGTCATCGGCAGGTGCCCTTCGGGGTACGGTCCCGATGATCCTCCCGCACGCCGGGACCAGCTCCAAGCGCCTTACCGGCGGGTGTGTGCGAGGACACCGCCCTGGTCAGCTCCGCTCCCGCTGTGCCGCCCGCCGTGCGGCCCGGGCTCAGGCGCCCGGTGCGACGAACCCCTTGAGGTCGGCCAGCACGGCATTGGCCGCCAGGACGCCGAGCCCGAGGAACCAGGTCTCGTCCGAAACCGGCCGCGCCTGGCCGGACTTGGTCGCCCCGAGGGTCTTCCAGAGCGCGCCGCCGAGCACCGCGTCCTGGTTGGTGGAGCTGGGGCTGCCGTACACACCGTAGAAGATCCAGTCGGCGTCGGCCTTGTCGATCTGCTCGGGGCTGATCTCGACCGCGAGTTCCTTGACCTGCTCGATCTTGGGCTGCGGCAGCGGCACGTCGGTGAGGATGGTGCCGATGAAGGAGAGCTCCGCGTAGAGCCGGGTCTTGCCGGGCATGAAGCGCAGCGGCGTGATGGTGGGCCGCTCGTCGCCCAGCCCGGCGCCGATCGCGGTGGCCGCGGCCTGGTACGCGTCGAGCTGGGCCTGGGCCTGCGCCTCCAGCCCGAACGGCGCGGCGTTGAGCTTGAAGTTCTGCTTCCAGGGGTAGCCCGGGCGCAGTGAGAAGACGGTCGGCGCGATCTTGGAGAGCTGCGCGTACTGGTCCTGCGCGCGCAGCTGGCTGCCGAGGATCAGGTCGGGCTTGAGCGCGGCGATGGCCTCCAGGTTGAGGCTGTTGACGGTGCCGACGGCGGCCGGGCTGCCGACCGCGTCCTTGAGGTAGGCCGGCATGCTCTTGGAACCGTCGGTGTAGACGACGCCGACCGGCTGGATGCCCAGGGCGACGACGTTGTCGAGCTCGCCGGTGTCCAGCACCACGACCCGGACCGGCTTGGCCGGGATGACGGTCTCGCCCATGGCGTGCTTGACGGTGCGCGGGTAGACGCCGGGGGCGGCGTCGGTGCCGAAGTCCTTCATCTTCTCGATCACGGCGGCGTAGTCGTCGCCGCCCTGCTTGACCGACTTCTGGTTCGGCGAGGAGCCGGACGAGGCCTGCGCCGACCCGCTCGCGGCTCCGCCGGAGCTGCCGCAGGCGGTGAGCAGCCCGCCGAGGCCGAGGACGGCACCACCGGTGAGCCCGGCGGCGAGGAACCGCCGGCGGGACGGGGTGCGGCTGACGAGGGTCCGGTCGGCGGGGTGGGGGGCCACGCGACGCTCCTTCTCGATCGATCGATGTTAGGTGAGGCAAACCTATCCGACGGTTCGGACCGGATCGATCGAGGGTTCGGAGTGCGGGGAGAAATCATCTCAACCCATGACATAAGGGATAAATCAAATCGCCCTCAGTCCTTGGAAGCCAAGGTACATGAGTCTAATTGCCATGATTACCCTGCTCAGTCCTCATTTGCGACGAAGGAATCGAAGCGAGTGGCTCAGATCACCAAGGGTTGGCCTACACAACCTTCGACGCCTCCACCTAGGGTGCGCAGGTGTTTGATCAGCATCTCTCAGAGCACGGAAGCAGCGGACGGGCAACGGCGCCCGCCGCTCCGCAGGGCGCCCCGGACAGTGGCGCCAGTGGTGGAGTCCCCGACCGGGGGGCGGCGGGGGCAGCGGGGGACAAGGGCCTACGGGGGAACTCGGTAGGCCTGTTGGGCAGCGTGGTCCTGGGCCTCTCCACGGTCGCCCCGGTCTACTGCCTGACCGCGACGCTGGGCCCGACGGTCACGGCCGTCGGCGTGCAGATGCCCGCGGTGTTCCTGGCCGGCTTCCTGCCGATGCTGCTCGTCGCGTTCGCCTACAAGGAGCTGAACAAGGACTTCCCGGACTGCGGCACGTCCTTCAGCTGGACGGTCCGGGCCTTCGGCCCCCGGGTCGGCTGGATGGCGGGCTGGGGCCTGACGGTCGCGACCATCATCGTGCTCTCCAACCTGGCCGGGGTGGCGACCGACTTCCTCTACCTGATGCTCGGTGAGATGACCGGCAGCGGCGGGATCGCCGAACTGAACGACAACAAGGCCGTTCACCTGCTCACCGTGGTCGTGCTGATCGCCGCCGCCACCGCGATGAGCTACCGGGGGATGACGGCCACCAAGTGGTTCCAGTACAGCCTGGTCGGCCTCCAGCTGGCCGTCCTGGTGCTCTTCTCGGTCATCGCCATCGGCAAGGCCGCCGCCGGCGACCTGCCGCACTCGATCGGCTTCTCCGCCTCCTGGCTCGACCCGCTCCAGGTGAGCTCGTTCAGCGCGTTCACCGCCGGGCTGTCGCTCTCGATCTTCATGTACTGGGGCTGGGACACCTGCCTCACCATGAACGAGGAGACCCTCGGCAGCGCCAAGACCCCGGGCCGGGCCGCGATGATCTCCATGGTCACCCTGGTGGGCTCGTACCTGCTGGTCGCGATCGCCGCCCAGATGTTCGCCGGCGTCGGCGCCACCGGTACCGGTCTCGGCAACCCGGACACCGCCGACAACGTCTTCTCCGCGCTGGCCCGGCCGGTGCTCGGCTCGCCGTGGAGCATCCTGCTCTTCCTGGCCGTCGTCGCCAGCGCCGCCGCCAGCCTGCAGACCACCTTCATCCCGGTGGCCCGCACCCTGCTCGCGATGAGCTCCTACCGGGCCGTGCCGCCGCGCTTCGGCACCGTGCACCCGCGCTTCCGCACCCCCGGCTACGCGACGGTCGCCGCCGGCGCCGCCACCGCGGTGTTCTACGTCGGGATGAGCCTGATCAGCGAGAACGTCGTCCAGGACACCATCCTGGCGCTCGGGCTGATGATCTGCTTCTACTACGCCCTGACCGCCTTCGCCTGCGTCTGGCACTTCCGCGCCTCGCTGCGCACCAGCCCGCGGAACCTCGTGCTGCGCGGCCTCGCACCCCTGCTCGGCGGGGTGCTGCTCGCCGGTGTCTTCCTGCAGACCCTCACCGACGCCTGGGACCCGGAGTACGGCAGCGGCGCCGTCCTCGGCATCGGCTCGGTGTTCGTCATCGGCGTCGGCATCCTGCTGCTCGGGGCGGTGCTGATGACCTGCTACGCCGCGTTCCGGCCCGAGTTCTTCCGCGGCGAGACCCTGCACGCGGGAACGCCCGCGCTGGTCGTGGAGGACTGACGCTATCCTCGAACGCATGAAGCGCTTCGCAGGTCTCGACTGGTGGCCGTCCTAGGACGGCCACCAGCCACGCCTGACCAGGGCCGTCCGGATGGACGGCCCTGTCGCGTTCTCCGACGAGACGGGCCCGGAACCCCGGACGGCCGCCACCACCGCCGTTCCGAGGAGAGATCCGATGACCACCACCGTCCCCGCCGCCACCGCCACCGCCACCCATCCCGCCGTCGACCGGCCGACCGTCGACCATCCGACCGTCGACCGGCCCGGCGCAGATCTGGACGAGCTGATCCGCCGGGACCCTGGCGCCCACCGTGTCCTGACCGGCGACCGCCCCACCGGCCCGCTCCACCTCGGCCACTACTTCGGCACCCTGCAGAACCGGGTCCGCCTCCAGCGCCTCGGCACCGAGATGTTCGTCGTGGTCGCCGACTACCAGGTCATCACCGACCGGGACGTCGCCGACCGCCTCGCAGAGCACACCGAGAACCTCGTCCTCGACTACCTGGCCGCCGGGCTCGACCCGGACCGCGCCACGATCTTCGCCCACAGCGCCGTCCCCGCCCTCAACCAGCTCCTGCTCCCCTTCCTCAGCCTGGTCAGCGTGGCGGAACTGGGCCGCAACCCCACCGTCAAGGACGAGATCGCCCACTCCGGCCAGTCCGTGGTGAACGGGCTGATGTTCACCTACCCCGTCCACCAGGCCGCCGACATCCTCTTCTGCAAGGCGAACGTCGTGCCGGTCGGCCAGGACCAGTTGCCCCACCTCGAAGTGGCCCGCACCGTCGCCCGCCGCTTCAACGAGCGCTACCCGCACCTGGACGGCACCGGTGTCTTCCCCCGCCCGGACGCCCTGCTGTCCGCCGCCCCCATGCTGCTCGGCACCGACGGCGGAAAGATGAGCAAGAGCCGCGGCAACGCCGTCGCGCTCTCCGCCACCGCCGACGCCACCGCCCGGCTGATCCGCGGCGCCAGGACCGACACCGACCGCCGGATCACCTACGAGCCGGCCGCCCGGCCCGAGGTCTCCAGCCTGGTCCTGCTCGCGGCGCTCTGCCAGGACCGCGCACCGGAACTGGTCGCCGAGGAGATCGGTGACGGCGGCGCCGCCGCACTGAAGCGCACGGTGACCGAGGCCGTCAACGAACGCTTCGGCCCGATGCGCGCCCGCCGCGAGGAACTCGCCGCCGACCGCGGATACGTCCGACAGGTCCTGCGGGACGGTGCCGAACGGGCCAACGCCGTCGCCGACGCCACCCTCGCCGAGGTCAGGGCGGTGATGGGATCGGTCTGAACCGAACGGGGCATACCACCTCCGGGCGGCTCCGGCCGGTCTGAGCGCGTGTCACCCCTCCCCACAGCGCCACCCGCACCCCTGGAAGGATCCCGGCCATGGACCAGTACCCGACCACGCCCGGCCGCGGGCTGACCCGCCCGCCGCAGCTCCGTCCGGGGGACCACGTCGTCGTGGTCGCCCCCAGCAGCCCGATCGACCCCGAGCGGCTCACCGCCGGGTGCGCGATCCTGCGCTCCTGGGGGCTGCGGGTCACCGTCGCCCCGCACGTCCTCGACACCCACCCCACCCTCGGCCACCTGGCCGGCACCGACGCGGACCGGGCGGCGGACCTCCAGTCCGCCTGGCTCGACCCCACCGTCGACGCCGTCATCTGCGCCCGCGGCGGCTACGGCGTCCACCGCATGGTCGACCTGCTCGACTGGGACGCGATGCGCGCCGCCCCGCCCAAGGTCCTGGTCGGCTTCAGCGACGTCTCCTCCCTGCACGAGGCCTTCGCCCAGCGCCTCGGCGTGGCCACGCTGTACGGGCCGATGAGCTCCGGCGCCTCCTTCATCGCCGACGGACCGACGGCCGAGCACCTGCGGCGCACCCTCTTCGACCCCTCGGCCACGACGGTCCTCACCTCGGCCACCGCCTCGGCCCTCGTCCCCGGCCGGGCCCGCGGCATCACCGCCGGGGGCTGCGTGCACGTCCTCACCGCCGAGCGCGGCACGCCCGCGGGCCGGCCGTCCTACGCCGGCAGCATCCTGATCCTGGAGGACGTCAACGAGCATCCGTACCAGCTCGACCGCCTCCTCACCCAACTGCTGCGCTCCGGCGCCTTCGAAGGGGTCGCGGGGATCGCCCTCGGCTCCTGGGAGGGCTGCGGCCGCCCCGAGCGGGTCCGGGACCTCATGCTCGACCGGCTCGGGCCGCTCGGCGTACCCGTCCTGTGGGAGCTGGGCTTCGGCCACTGCCCCTCCACCCTCACCGTCCCGCTGGGCCTGCCCGCCCTGCTCGACGCCGACGCCGGGACCCTCACCCTGGAGACGCCCGCACTCGCCGCCCGCTGAGGCCGGCCGCGCCAGGATCAGTAGGGTGCGGCCATGAACGAGGACACCCTCATCACCCTCGCGCTCGGCCTCCTCCGGGGGCCGGGCAGCAATGCCCGCGCCATCCTCGGACTTGCCGGCCCGCCCGGCGCCGGCAAGTCCACCCTGGCCCGGTACCTGGTCGCCGAGGTCGAGCGACGGGAGGGACCCGGCAGCGCCGCCTACCTCCCGCTCGACGGCTTCCACCTCTCCGCCGCCCAGCTTGACCGGCTCGGCCTGACCCACCGCAAGGGCGCGCCGGCCACCTTCGACGCGCACGGCTACGTCGCACTGCTGCGCCGGGTCGCGGCGGACCGGTTCCAGCCCATCTACGTCCCCGACTTCGACCGCCGCCTCGACGAACCCGTCGCCGCCCGCCATGTCGTGCCGCCGCAGGCCCGCCTCGTCGTCACCGAGGGCAACTACCTCGCCGCCGCCGAACACCCCTGGCCGGACGCCCGCCGACTCATGCGCGAGCTCTGGTACGTCGACACCGAGGACAGCCTCCGCGAGGAGCGCCTGGTCGAGCGCCACCGGGCCGGTGGCCGCGACGAGGCCACGGCCCGGCAGTGGGTCACCGGCAACGACCACCCGAACGGCGAGTACGTGAAGGCCGGCCGCTCGCTCTGCACGCGGACGGTACCCGGCACCGGGTTGCCTCAGGCTCCGGACGGGCGTAGTGTTCTCTAGTCGCTCGGCTGGGAGCACCGGACACGTGTCTACGCGGACGGTCCCGGAGCGGCCAATCCCTTGAAACATCACTTCCCGGTTCGGGCTGGGTTGTGCTTTGTCATTTCGACGGCAGGCACGGCTCATGCCTTATTCGGTGTGCCTGTTTATATGGATTGCGGCCGGATTCGCCTTTCGGGGCGGGGATCGGCTAGAGTTTGAAACGTCGGACAGGGCGTCAAGCCCGGGAAGACACCAGCGAGTTGGATGAACGAAGCGCCGGAAACGGAGCGGAAAACATCTGGTAAGCTGGAAACACGAAAGAACGAAGCGCCCGGAGGGCCCGCTGGAAGGCGGTCCGAAGGAAGTGTCCGTTCCTTGAGAACTCAACAGCGTGCCAAAAGTCAACGCCAGATATGTTGACATCCCCGGCCTTGATCCTTGTGATCGGGGTTGGAGATTCCTTTATGAAGTAAACACTAGCGAGGACGCAGTGCGCGGGGCCGCCCTATTCCGGTGGTTGCCGTGCCGCTCGACGCGAGTGCAGCCCGCGCTCTTCATTGAGCACAGTCGGGAAGACATTCACGGAGAGTTTGATCCTGGCTCAGGACGAACGCTGGCGGCGTGCTTAACACATGCAAGTCGAACGGTGAAGCCCTTCGGGGTGGATC